>NZ_JAOCGL010000031.1:0-36415 GCF_029842485.1 Stenotrophomonas sp. GD03777 | reverse complement strand
CGCGCGCGAGCGTCTGCACCAGGTCCCACACCGAATCCACGCCAGGGATCTTGTCGGCGAAGAATTCGGCCACCGCCAGCGCCGCCGAGGTGCCCAGCACCCACCAGGATTCGGTGGCCTGCAGGGCGGGGGGGAGGTCGACCCAGCCAAGCAGCCCGGCCAGGCCGACACCGAACACGGTGAGGTAGACGCGGATACCGGCCAGCCAGGCCAGCAGGATGCCGATCACGAACAGGTGGGCTTCGGTCATGGCGGTGCTCCGGCGACGGAACTGTGCAGGGGGCCACACTATCGACGATGGCGTGCCTGAACGCCACCGACCGTGGCCGGCCACTGCGCAGGAAACCCACCCGTCCTGTCATACACTAGCCCGTCGTTTGCCACAGGGGCCGTACCGGTGTCGCCCTTGCGATACCCCGGAAACCACCCATGACCAACCGTCCTCCCATGCGCGTGCAGGTCCGCCTGCCCGGCGCGCCGCAACCGCCTGCCGACCGTCGCCGCCTGCTGGTGATCGGCGGCATCTGGCTGCTCAGCCTGGTGCTGGCGGTGCTTGGCGGCTGCTGGATGGCCACCCCGCGCGATGCCCAGGGCCAGCGCCTGCAGGCCGCCGAAAAGCGTGCCGAGGCGCTGCAGGCACAGCTGACCGAGCTGCGCCAGAAGCAGGCCACGCTGGAAGCCTCTGACCGCATCAGCCGTGCCGCCAATACCGAGGTGCAGTCCTCGCTGGCAGAGCGCGATGAGGAAATCGCCGGGCTGCGCGCCGATGTTGCCTTCTATGAGCGGCTGGTCGGCTCGACCAGCCAGCGCAAGGGCCTGAACACCCATTCGATCGAGTTCAGCCCGGAAGCGGCCGGCACCTGGCAGTACACCGCCGTGCTGACCCAGAACCTCAACCGCGGGGCCATCAGCCAGGGGCAGATGCGCTTCACCGTGGAAGGCGTGAAGAACGGCAAGCTGGCCACGATCAGCTGGGATGATCTGCACCAGCGCAGCAAGGTGCCGGGACAGGACTACTCGTTCCGGTACTTCCAGCAGCTCACCGGCAGCGTGATGCTGCCGGCTGACTTCACCCCGCAACGCGTGCGGGTGACATTGGGGAGTGGTACGGGGGGTACCACCCAGGTATTCGACTGGAAACAGGCCGGTGCGCCGGCCAGCAAAGGGGAGTAGGCAGATGTTCGGAAGCAGCAAATCCAACCGTGAAGGCCAGCTGGTGGTGGATGCCCTGATCGGCAACCAGGTGGTGATCCGCGGGGATGTGGAATTCAGTGGTGGCCTGTATGTGGAAGGCCGCATCCACGGCAAGGTGATCGCCGCCGAAGGCGCCAGTGGTGCGACCCTGACGGTTGCCGAGCACGGCGTGATCGAAGGTGAGATCCGGGCCCAGGTGGTGGTCATCAGCGGCCGCCTGGACGGCGATGTACACGCCACCGAGAAGGTCGAGTTGACCCCGAGCGCACGGGTCAATGGCAACGTCCATTACCAGGTGGTGGAGATGAACGCGGGCGCGCAGCTGAACGGCCGCCTGATCCATGCCAGCGCCCCGATGGCAGCCTTGCCGGCGCCGGAAGGCGAAGACGCCCATGATGGCAAGGGCGATACCGCCGCGCGTCGCAAGCTGGCCGAGGCGATGGCTTGAAAGCCGTCGTCGGCACCCCCATGCTGGCAGCATGAGCACGCTAGTCTCCCTGCCCGGCGCCACCCCGGTTGCCGCGCCCGATTACCAATCGCTGGAGCGCCCGCTGAACTTCACCGAGTCGGCGGCCGCCAAGGTCAAATCCCTGATCCAGGAAGAGGGCAACCCCGACCTGGCCCTGCGTGTGTACATCGAGGGAGGCGGCTGTTCGGGCTTCCAGTACGGGTTCGAGTTCGACGAGAACCGTGCCGAGGATGACCTGGCGGTACAGACCAGCGGGGTGACCCTGCTGGTCGATCCGCTGAGCCTGCAGTACCTGATGGGCGCGGAGGTGGATTACACCGAGAGCCTGACCGGTGCCCAGTTCGTGATCCGCAACCCCAACGCAAAGACCACCTGCGGCTGCGGCAGCAGTTTCAGCATGTAACCAGGGCGCGGGACCTGTGTCCCGCGCGACAAGGTGTGTGGAGCAAGCTCCGGACCCACAGGCGGTTTCCGCAAAGCCTGCGGCTTGCCACCTGCATCGATTGGCGGCACGCTTGGCGGATGCCCAATACTCCTTCGCCGCTTTCCGGTTTCGCCTTCGTTGGCGAACCGTTGGAGCGCGCCGATGCCCTGCGCGAAGATGCTGATGCACTGGCGCGCCTGTGGCCGGGCGCGCGCATCCTCGTCCTCGATCACGATGGCAGCGCCTTCACCGGCGATGACGACCAGCCGCTGGCGCTGACCGGCGCCGACGTCGGCGGTGGCCCGGGCGCCGCAGTTTTCCTGGGGCTGCGCGGTGATCAGGCATGGTTCTCGGTTGAAGCCAGCAATGTCACCGTGAGCGCGCCACGCCGACTCGATCTGCGCCAGGCTGCGTTGTTGTGGCCGATGGCCGATGCCACCGCTTTCAGCTATGCCCGTGGCATGTCCTACTGGCACTCGCGCACCCGCTTCTGCGGCGTATGCGGCGGCGCGGTGGCGTTTGCCCGTGGCGGCTTCGTCGGCCGTTGTGCGCAGTGTTCCACCGAACACTATCCGCGCGTCGATCCGGCGGTGATCGTCGCCGTGGAAAACCAGGGCCGGCTGCTGCTTGGCCGGCAGTCGAACTGGGCCCCGCGCCGTTACTCGGTGCTGGCCGGCTTCGTCGAACCCGGCGAGACCTTCGAGCAGACCGTGGTGCGCGAAGTCCATGAGGAGAGCAAGGTGCGGGTGACCGCCTGCCAGTACCTCGGTTCGCAGCCGTGGCCGTTCCCCGGCGCGCTGATGGTCGGCTTCCGTGCACAGGCGCATGACGACCTGCCGACCGTGGATGGCGAGCTGGAAGACGCGCGCTGGTTCAGTGCCGACGAGGTCGGCGCCGCGTTGGCGCGCGATGTGGAGGACGACGGCCAGGGCATCCGCCTGTCGCCACCGATCTCGATTTCGCGGGGCCTGATCGAACACTGGTACCGCCAGCAGCGAGGCTGAGTCGGCGTTTCGGCCGGGCCGGTCGTGGCAGCTGTATTGCCGCCACCTGAACACGGCCCGGGTTACAGTCCGGTTCACCCGCGAGGGCACCGCTGCGACAGGTAAGGTAGCGGCGCCGAGCGTTCTGTTTCGTAGGGAGACCTGCCATGTTCACCACTCTGGCCGCCGTGCTGGTGGCGCTGGCCCTGGGCCACGTTGCCCCGGCCGCTGCCGCCTCGATGCGCCGTTTCGACGGCTTCCGGCGCTGGCTGGGCTGGCTGGACGCGCGTGGTGGCAAGGCCTGGCAGGGACCGGCTGGAGTGGCGCTGGCGCTGCTGCCGCCGTTGCTGCTGATGGGGCTGCTGGCGTGGCTGCTGCGCGGAGTGCTGTTCGGCCTGCCGTCGCTGCTGCTGGGTGTGGCCGTGCTGGCCTGGTGCTGGGGGCCGCGTGACCTGGATCGGGATATCGAAGCGATCATTGATGCGGACGACGCCGCGACGCGGCAGGCAGCCGTGCGCAACCTGCAGGCCGCCGGTGGCAGCCTGCGCGAAGACGTGCCGTCGCTGGTCGAGGCGACCGTGCTCAATGCGCTGCGTCGCTGGTTCGCGGTGCTGTTCTGGTTCCTGCTGCTGGGCCCGGCCGGTGCGCTGGGCTACCGCTTGCTGGCGTTGATGGCGGAAAGCCCGATGCGTGCACGCGTGCCGGTGGAGCCGCTGGCGCTGGCGCAGCGCCTGCTGGGCTGGATCGAGTGGCCGGTAGCGCAGCTGATGGCGTTCTCGATGGCGCTGGTCGGCAACTTCGATACGGCGTGGAAGGCCTGGCGCCAGGCCCATGGCGAACGCCTGGCCGGCTCCATCGGGTTCCTGGGCGCGGTGGCGCGGGCCAGCGTCAACGCCGAGCTGCGCGAGGACGCGCACGATTACACCGAGGCGGGGCTGTTGCCGGTGTGGCAGCGGCTGCCGGACCTGCGTGATGCGATGAGCCTGGTGTGGCGGATGCTGCTGTTGTGGCTGGCGGTGCTCGCCCTGCTGGTGATTGCAGGCTGGGTGACGTAGTTGTTTTGCAGGGCTTGCAGCCCTGCACCTGCAGAGGCAACAGCAACAGCAACAGCAATGGCTGGATTGCTGCGAATTGGCGGGGTGGGTCGGATAACGGGGGACGCCGTGAATCCGTCCATGGAGGCTTGGTCGCCGCATCCATGCGGCTCACACCCCCGCCATCCGACCCACCCCGCCTTCGACAGTTTTCCGCGCACTGACGTTCTGTAGAGCCGAGCCATGCTCGGCTCCGAGCGAGCGCAGCGAAGCGATCCGCTTCCGCTTTTGATCTTCTCTTTCTTTTCCGTGGTGGACGCACACGGAAACTGTCCGTGGCCGGGCGGGATGGGTTTGCGGGGGTGTCCGCGGCATGGATGCCGCGGCCAAGCCTCCACGGACGGATTCACGGCGTCCCCCGCAAACCCATCCCGCCCGGCCAACCCCAAGGCTTCTGCCTTCAAACGCCGCCCACCACGAGGGGCTGCGCCGTCGGCTGGCAACCTAGATCGGTGCCAGCGCGGTGAATGGCGCCCACGGCAGGTTGCGCAGCAGCGCATAGCCGGGAAGCACCCAGAGCCAGAACGTGGGATTGGCCAGTATCCGCATCAGCGGATCGAGCACACGTGGACGGATGCCGGCGACGTTCAGCAGCATCAGCAGCAGGAATGGCAGGCTGATGACCAGCAACGGGTTCATCCCCATCGCGCCGGGCAGGTCGAAATGGACCAGGGAGTACAGGCAGCGCGTGCTGCCGCAGCCCGGGCAGTACAGGCCGGTCAGCGCGTACAGCGGACAGCCCGGCAAGGGATTGCCGGCGGCATACGGATTGACGTTGCGCAACACCGCCGCAGCACCGGCGGCGAGGCCGGCAGAGGCCAGCAGCGGCGCCCAGCGGGCGAATCGGGAGCGGGCGGGAAGCGCGGACATGCAGCAACGGATCCGGCGCGGGCGCCGGATCCGTCCAGGGGCATCAGTAGCTGCTGCCGCCGCTCATGGCGCCCATGCCGCCCACGGCGACAATCAGGATGCCGTACAGCACGCCGACCACGACGGCCGCGATCGCCGACCAGATGGCCCACTTCTTGGCCTTCGCCGAGGATTCCTGCGCGCCGGCGATGTCGCCAGCGGCCAGCTTGCCGTTGACCTGGGCGGCGTAGACGATCGACACGATGCCGGCCGGCAGGCAGCAGAACAGGGTGCTCAGGATCGCCCAGACGAGATTGTTCGGGACCTGCGGAGTAGCGGTGTTCATGGGTTCAAGCTCCTTGATGGGTGGTAGTGGTGAATTACGTTTCGGAAAGAGCGCCCAGTACGGCCAAGCCGCCGAACAGCCCGAACCACAACAGCAACAGGACCGGGAGGGCCACGGCCGAAGCCACTGCCCACCAGCCCGCCTTGCGCGACGCGCTGTAGGCCCCCGGCAGGTCGCCCGCCGCGCGGCGGCCATCGACCTGGGAGGCATACACGATCGACACCACGCCCAGCGGCAGGCAGCAGAACAGCGTCGTCAGGATCGCCCAGACCAGATGGTTGGGGATGTAGACCGGACGGCTGAGCGGTGGTGGTTGATTCAAAGCGAGACTCCATTCCTCGGTGGCCGGCCATGGTGCATTGGCCGGACCTCCCCCCTGTGGGTGCGTAATCTACCTCAACCCGCGCTGCATGTATGCGGTTACAGTCAGATACTGGAGTGTATGGCCATTGACCGGAAGCTTTTGACGGGCCCCTGTAGGGAAACAGAAGCCGTGTCTGCAGGGGGAATGGGGGCTGTTGCCTGGAAGGGTTACCGGCGGCCGCGCGGCCGATCAGGCGTGATCGCCACGCAGGGCCCGCACCTGGGCCTCCAGCACCGGGGCGCGGGTGGTGCGGCCATCCACCGCCGGTGCGGCCACCACCTCCACGGTGGCGCGGAAGCGGCGCGGTACGCGCATGCGGCCGAGGCGGCTGTCGCGCCGGCTCCACATGCTCGACCACATGCCGCGCAGCGCCATCGGCACCACCGGCACCGGCCGCCGCTCGAGGATCTTCTCGACGCCGGACTTGAACGGCGCCATTTCCCCGTCGCGGGTCAGCGCACCCTCGGGGAAGATGCAGACCAGTTCGCCTTCGGCCAGCGCAGCGTCGATCTCGTCGAACGCGCGCTGCATCAGTGCCGGGTCTTCGCGAGCACCGGCGATCGGGATTGCCTTGGCGGTCCGGAAGATCCAGCGCATTACCGGGATGTTGAAGATCCTGTAGTACATGACGAAGCGCACCGGGCGCGGAATCGTCGCCGACAGGATCAGCGCGTCCATGTAGCTGACGTGGTTGCAGACCAGCAGCGCGGCGCCTTCGTCCGGCACGTTGGCCTCGATGCCGTGCGGGCGCAGCCGGTACAGGGTGCGCACCATCAGCCAGCTGAGGAAGCGCATCAGGAATTCAGGGACGATGGTGAAGATGTAGATCGCCACCAGCGCGTTGGCGATGGCCAGCGCCAGGAACTGCTGCGGAATGGTCCAGTGCAGCAGCTTGTGCGCGGCCAGCGACAGCAACGCCGCAGCGACGATGAAGCCCGAGTTCTGGATGTTCAGTGCGGCGAACACGCGCGACATCTGCGCCTTCGGCGTGCGGCTCTGGATCAGTGCGAACAGCGGCACCACGAAGATGCCGGTGAACAGGCCGATGCCGACCAGGTCGATGACGATGCGGATGCTGCCGGGCTGCTGCAGGAACGGACCAATGGTCAGCCCGTGCACGGTCGCTTCGCCGCTGCGGGCGAAGTACAGGTCGAGCAGGAAGGCGGTCATGCCGAACGCACCCAGCGGCACCAGGCCGATTTCCACCGTGCGTGCCGACAGCTTCTCGCACAGCAGCGAGCCGACGCCGGTGCCGACCGAGAACAGGGCCAGCGCAAAGATGTACAGGGTCGGCTCGCCGCCCAGGTTGGTCACCGCGTAGGCCGGTAGCTGCGAGGTCAGCACGGTGCCAACGAACCAGAACCAGGACACGCCCAGGATCGAGTTGCGCACGGCCTTCTGCTGGCGCGCCATGCGCAGTACCGCCAGCGATTCCGGCAACGGGTTCCAGTTGATCTTCAGGGTCGGGTCGCCTGCATCGACCCTGGGAATCAGGCGCGCGGCGATGTTGCCGCAGATCGCCAGGGCGATGATCGCGCACGAAGCCACCACCGTACCGTGGCTGCCGGCCACGGTGAACACCAGGCCGCCGACGATCATGCCGGAGAGGATCGACATCGAGGTCCCCATCTCGACCAGGCCGTTGCCGCCGGTCAGTTCCTCGGGCCTGAGCACCGACGGCAGCACCGAATACTTCACCGGGCCGAACAGGGTGGACTGCATGCCGGTACAGAACAGCGCGACCAGCAGCACCGGCAGGCTCTGGGTGAGGAAGCCGGTGGCCGCCAGCGACATGATCACGATCTCCATGGTGGTGGTGATCACGATCAGCCGCGATTTTTCCAGTTTGTCGGCGATCTGCCCGGCCAGCGCCGAGAACAGGAAATACGGCAGGATGAAGATGGCCGGTGCCAGGGTGGCGTACAACCCCAGTTCTTCCTCCGGCACGGCCATGAACAGCAACATGCTGATGATCGCCTGCCGGTACACGTTGTCGTTGAACGCACCGAGCGCCTGTACGACGAAGAACGGCAGGAAACGGCGCTGGCGCAGCAGGGCGAATTGGTTGTGACCGGACATGGAGCCTCCTTGACCGGCGCAGCCTAGCATTCCTGCCCATCCGCTGTGGGTGCGGACCTGTGGGTGCGGACCGCTGGTCCGCACACCTGCCAGCACCCTCAGACGATATCGTCGACCACGCCGCCGTCCACGCGCAGCGCCGCGCCGGAGGTGGCGGAAGCCTGCGGCGAGGCCAGGTACACCACCATGTTGGCCACTTCCTCGACCGTAGCGGTGCGCTGGATCACCGAAGACGGCCGGTGCGCCATCACGAACTCGCGGCCGATCTGTTCCAGCGGCTTGCCGCTGCGCTGGCGTTCATCCTCGAACATCGCGGCGAAGCCATCGGACAGGGTCGGGCCAGGCAGCACTGCGTTGACGGTGACGCCACTGCCGGCCACGCGCTTGGCCAGGCCGCGTGACAGTGACAGCTGCGCGGTCTTGCTGACCCCGTAATGGATCATGTCGGACGGAATGTTGCGCGCCGATTCGGACGAGATGAACAGCACGCGGCCCCAGCCGGCATCGACCATCGCTGGCAGCAGCGCACGCGACAGGCGTACGCCGGACATCACGTTGGTCTGCCAGTAGCGCTCCCAGGTGGCGTCATCGGTCTGGAAGAAATCCTCTGGGCCGAAGATGCCAGCGTTGTTGACCAGGATGTCGACCCTCGGCAGCCCAGCCAGCAGCGTATCGACACCGGCCGCATCGGAGAGGTCGGCGGCGACACCCAATACGTCGGCTACCGGCACGGCCGCGAGCAGGTGTCGGCGGGCGCGCTCGACGCTGTCGGTGCTGCGGCCATTGAGAACGACCCGCGCACCAGCGCTGGCCAGGCCCTGGGCGATGGCCAGGCCGATGCCGGCGGTGGAGGCGGTCACCAGCGCGGTGCGGCCGCTGAGTTCGATTTTCATGGTGATGATCCAGAGCGGGCGATTGCCCAGTATCCGCGTGGCGGCGTGATCGAACTGCATCGCCCGGTGCAACGCGCCGTTGCACGCGGCGCAGCAGATCCACGCCCTGCGTGGATGGGATGCCCGATCAGCGATGAGGGATCAGGTCAGGTTGGTCGCCGCCTCATTGGCCGCGGCACGCACCTTCGGCAGCATGCGCAGTACCAGCGCCATCTGGGTACGGATCAACTGCAGTTTCGGTGGCATCGCCTCGTCGATCTGCTCCAGCTCGGCGGCCACCGCGCGGTCGGCGTCGTTGTCATCGTCCGCGACGGGTTGCCGCGCGGTCAGCGCCGTCGCCAGCTCCTGAAGTGCCTTGCGCACGCGATCGCCCGCGGCCAGCGCCAGTGGATCGCCTGCGTAGCTGTCCACCTGGTCGCGGTGCGCACCCAGCGCCGACAGATGCCCCAGCAGCGTGTTGGACAGCGCCAAGAAGCGGAAGCCGGCATCCAGGTTGCGGCGCACGTGGCCGGGTTCGCGCAGCATGTTCGACAGTGCGGTGGACAGCGCGGCGTCGGCGTTGTGCATGTCGCGGCGGGCGATGCGGTAGGCCAGGTCGTCGCGCATGCCGCTGCGGTACTGGCCCAGCACCGAATCCAGGTAGCGAGCGGCAGTGTCCAGCACGCGTGCCAGGACGAGATGCAGCTGGCGGCCCTGCCAGTCGGGCAGGATCAGGAACGCTGCCGCCGCTGCGATCGCGCAGCCCAACAGCGTATCGACCATGCGCGGTACGATCAGCACGAAGCCATCGCCGATCAGGTTGAAGCAGGTCAGCGCCATCACGGTGATCGCGGCTGATGCCACCAGGTAGCGGTCGGTGCGGGTGAAGAAGAACAACAGTGCCGACAGCAGTGCGATCAGCAGCTGTACGTGCAGCTGCGGGAACAGCTGCAGCAGTGCCCAGGTCAGCACCAGTCCGGCGACGGTGCCGACGATGCGCTGTGCCAGGCGCTGGCGGGTGGCGCCGAAGTTGGGCCGGCACACGAACACGATGGTCAGCAGTACCCATGAACCGTTCTGCGCATTGAACAGCCGGATCGCTGCAAAGCCGGCGATCAGCGCCAGTGCCATGCGCAGGCCATGGCGGAACAGCACCGAGCCGGGCGTGAGCTGCTGGCGGATGCGCACGCCCATCTCGCGCAGGGTATGCGGGTTGCTGTCGCGCAGGCGGGTGTCGACGTTGTCCAGGCTGGCTTCGGAACGTTCGGCATCCAGCAGGCGGCGCTCGATGCTGCGCAGGTTGTGAACCAGCAGGTCCAGCGAGCCGAGCAGGCGCTGCCACTGCGGGCGCTGCTGGTCACGCAGGTAGGCGAGCGCGTCGGCCAGGTCGCGCCCGGCCTGCTGGTTGCTTTCGCCGTATACGAACGGACGACGCAGCCGGATCGCCTCGCCCAGGCGGGCACAGGCCTGGCCCTGCAGGTCGAGCAGGCGCTGGCAGCGGTAAAGCACATCGCTGTGGAAGAAGGCGTCCACCAGCGCGCCATACGGGTAGTGCGAGGAACTGGCGCGCTCGTGGAAATCCTGCGCCATGTAGTACAGGCGCAGGTACAGGCCGGAGTTCACCCCGGGCCGGCCGGAGCGGCCGAAGCGGGCCAGGATCGCGGTCTTGGCCTCGTTCAACGCACCCACCACACGGCGGTTCTGTTCGGCCAGGTCGAGCTGGCGACGTTGCAGGTCGGCTTCGCGCACCGGCTCGAACAGCGCAGCCTTCAGCTGCAGGTAGCGGCCCAGCTCAAGGTACAGCCGCGCCACGCGTTCGCGCACCGGCCGGTTGGCGAACAACGCGGCCCACAGGATCGACAACAGCCCGTACCAGACCGCACCGGCCAGCAGATGGCTGACCGCTTCCAGTGCGCTGTGCAGGTCGCTGGCACCATGTTGTTCCAGGCCGATCATCGTGTAGATCGCCAGCGTCACCGTGGCCTGGGCAATGGATGCGTAGCGCTCGCCGAGCGCGCCAAGCAGGGTCAGGCCGAAGGTGGACAGTGCCAGCGCGCCGATGAAGATCCACGGCCACGGGAACAGCCAGATCACCGAAGCCGCCGCAATGCAGAAGCACAACAGGGACAACACCACGGCCTTGGTCCGGCCCCACCAGTTGTCGTCGGTTTCTGCGATGGCGCTTGCGATGATGCCGAGGAACACGCCGGGCAGGGCGGTCAGCGCCTCGAACTGCCAGCACACGGCCACGGCCGCGGTCAGCGCGATGAACACGCGCAGGCCGTAGCTGGCCTTTTCGTGGGCCCACAGTCGGCTGAGGCGGGATTGGCGGGCGGACATGCAGGCTCGGTGGAAGGGTCTTCCACCATTATTGCGGGCTGCGCGTGAAATATGGAGTGCGGACCAACGGTCCGCACCCACGGTGCTGCCGGACCCTACATGTCGAACCGCACGCTCACAGCGAACGTACGTGGCAGGCCTGTGCCGGCGTTGGACCAGTACTTCCGGTTGGCCAGGTTCTCGACGCTGGCGCGCACGGTCAGCGGATGACCGGAGGCGAGCAGGCGGTAGCCGATGCCTGCATTGACCAGCGTGTAATCGGGCAGCTTCAGGGTGTTGTCGGCGTCGTACCAGACATCGCCGTAGTAGCGCACCGCGGCGTATGTTTCCAGGCCATCCACCCGCAGCTGGTAGGTGGCGTGCACGGCCCCGCTCCAGCGCGCCGCACCGGCGGTACGGTTGCCCTCCTGTGCAGCGCTGGCCGGGGACAGCCTGTCGTAGGTCGGGTCCAGCCAGGTGACGCCTCCGCCAACCGTGAGGACATCGCTGAGGTGCAGGTCGGCACTGGCCTCGATGCCTTCGTACAGCGTGATGCCGTCCTGCACCAGGCGCTTGCCGGCCGGTGTGAATTCATCGATGTTGGCGCCACGCTCCAGCCGGAACACCGCCACGTTCGCGTTCCAGCGCGCGGCCTCGGCCTTCGCGCCGATCTCGTACTGCTTGCTGAGGGGCGGGTCGAGCACATCACCGGCGTTGATGTAGTTGTTGCCTACGCGGCTGCCCGCTTCCAGCGATTCGATGTAGCTGGCGTAGAGGGTGACCGCCTCGCTGGGCTTGAACATCACGGCATAGGTCGGTGTGACCGGATAGGTGTGGTAGCGGCCCTTGGTCTCGTAATCGTTGTAGCGCCAGCCCGCCAGCACCGACCAGCCGCTGCCGAGATCGACGGTATCGCTTGCGAACACGGCCTGCTGCACGGTCTCGTCGCCGCGGGTCATCACCCGTGAACCGACGGCGTCATGGCGGATGGCATGGCGCTGGTACAGGTTGGCGCGGCCGATCAGGCTCCATTCGTAGGGACGGTCCCAGCCCAGCCCGGTCTGGTGACTGATGCCTGCCACCACCTGATGCTGCAGCGGACCGGTGTGGAAGCTGCCCTGCAGCATCGCCTGCGCCAGCTTCCACTCGCTCTTGCCACCCAGTTCATAGACGTTGACGTCATAGTCGCCATTGGGCGAATCGATGTAGGCGAAGATCTTGTTGACGTCATTCCACGAGGTGGTGACGCCGTAACTCAGGCTGGTTTTCCAGTCGCTGTTGATCTGCCAGTCCAAGCGGGTCGACAACAGGCTGGAACGAGTGTCGTAGTAGGTGCCGGGGACACTGTTGCCGGAATTCCCGGCGATCGGCCGTGGTAACGAGGTCAGTCCGCGGAAGTAGTACTGCGGCGATTCCTCGCGCAGGTCGCGTGACTGGAACACGCCGTCGAAGGTCCAGATCAGTGCGTCGCTCAGGCGCGCGTCCAGCGACAGTGCGCCCACCTTGCGATCGACGTGGCCACCATTGAAGGTCTCACCCTTTTCCTCGAAAGCATTGAAGCGATAACCGAACATCTGCTCGTTGCCGAAGCGGCCGCCGACGTCCATCCCGCCACTGACGATGCCCTGCTCGCGCCAGCCCAGCTGGGCGGAGAAGGTGGGCGTGTCGGTCGGCTTCTTGGTGATGTAGTTGACGATGCCACCGGGGGCACCGAAACCATAAAGGAATCCACCCGGGCCTTTCAGCAGATCGACCTGTTCCATCACTTCCAGCGGCCACTCGGTACCCCACGAGGAAACCTGCAGGCCATTGACGCGATAGCTGTCGAAGTTCAGGTCGATGCCACGGTTGCGGATCGGCGAACTCCAGCCACTGGCATAGGCGCTGACCTGGGTGGTGACCGAAGGGTCGAGCAGGAACGCTTCGCCCAGCGAGACCACTTGGCGCTGCTCGATCTGCTCGCGGCCCACGGCGGTGATCGCGAACGGGGTATCACGCAGCACGCGATCACCAAGGGCGCCGGTATCGGCGTGGGTGCGTTCGGCGGTGACCTTCACCGCATCCAGATCGGTGGCACTGCGGTTCCGATGGGTGCGCTCGGGTACGGACTGGGCATGCGCGGCACAGGCCAGTGACAGGGAAACGGCAAGCAGCGCCGGGCGGCAGAGTGGGTGCAGGAGCATGGTTCAGTCATCCTCGGCGAACGGCCACGCGCCATCCGCCCGCATGGGGGGAAAGGTTGATGGCTGGGATCACGCAGGCTTGCCGGAGAGGGCAGCGGGGCGCCGCGAAGGGGCGCAGGACCATGGCTGGAGGGGAATTGTTCTCTTTTCGTTACAGCACGTCAAACCCGGAGGCGTGCGGACCAACGGTCCGCACCCACCCTCCGCGCCGGTGGTAGTGCCGGCCGCTGGCCGGCAGATTCGCAGTACCGAGAACTAGATCCACGCCATGCGTGGATGGGCTCTACTACGCCCGCTGCGCGCGCTTGAGCAGCTTCGCTTCGCGCCTGCGCGCGCGACGGGCGCGCCAGCGCTCGGCCAGGCAGGAGAAGATCACGTACAGTGCCGGCGTACTGAGCAGGGTCAGGCTCTGCGAGAACAGCAGGCCGCCGATCATCGCGATGCCCAGCGGGCGGCGCAGCTCGGACCCTTCACCCAGGCCGATCGCCAGCGGCACTGCGGCCAGGATCGCGACCATCGTGGTCATCATGATCGGGCGGAAGCGCACGATGCTGGCCTCGCGTGCGGCATCGCGCGGCGCCAGCCCATGCTCGCGCTGCGCCACCAGTGCGAAGTCGATCATCATGATCGCGTTCTTCTTGACGATGCCGATCAGCAGCACCAGCGCGATCATCGAGATCACCGACAGCTCGGTGTTGGTGCCGAACAGGGCCAGCAGCGCACCGACACCCGCCGCCGGCAGCGTGGACAGGATGGTGACCGGGTGGATCAGGCTCTCGTAGAGCATGCCCAGTACCAGGTACACGGTCAGGATTGCGGCGAACACCAGGATCAGCATGTCGCTGGGATCGGAGTTGAAGCCGAAGCCCGCATCGTCGGCCAGGCGGATGTCGCCGGGCATGCGCATGCCGGCCACGGTCGCGTCGATGATCGCCTTGGCCTCGCCCATGCTCACGTTGGGAGCCAGGTTGTAGCTGAGGTCCATCGTCGTGTACTGGTTCTCGTGGGTGATCTGCGATGGGGCCAGGCCAGGCATCTGCGTGGCCACCGCGGTGATCGGCACCATGTCGCCGTTGCGCGCACGCACGTACACCTCATCCAGCGCCGCCGGGGTGGCGGTCTGCGAGGGCAGGGCATTGACCACGACGCTGTACTGGTTGATGTCCGAATAGATGGTAGAGATCTGGCGCTGGCCGAACGCACCATACAGCGCGCCGTCGATGGCGCCCACTGTGATGCCCAGGCGCGCGGCCTTTGCGCGGTCGATCTGGATGTTCTGGCGCAGGCCGGCATTGTCCACGTCGGTGCCGACGTCGCGCAGCTTCGGGTTCTTCTTCAGTTCCGCCTGCAGCTTGGGCAGCCATTCCTGCAGTGCGGCCAGGTCGTTGCCCTGCAGCGAGATGCGGTACTGCGCGCCCTGGCTGGAACCGCCGCCATCGTTGCTGGGCAGGTCCTGGATCGCGCGCAGGCGCAGCTGCAGGTCGGGATAGCGATCGGCCTTGGCGCTGAGGCGCGCCAACGCATGCGCGGTGGTTTCGCGGCGGCCGTCGCTGCGTGATTTCAGCTCGATGTTGAACTGTGCACTGGAGCCCTGGCGGCCGCTGCCCAGGCGTACACCCACCGTCTTCACCGCCGGGTCGGCCATCAGCATGTCGGTGATGCGGCGCTGGCGCGCGACCATGTCCTCGAACGACACGGTGGCACTGGAGTTGGCGCGGCCCCAGATCAGGCCGGTGTCCTGCGGCGGGAACGCGCCCTTCTTCACCGCGCCGAACAGGAAGATGGTGACGCCGATCAGGATCAGTGGCGTCAGCGACAGCAGCAGCGCGTGGCGCAGCGAGAAATCGAGGAACACGGTGTAGATGCGCAGCATCCGCTCGTGGCCGGCATCCAGCCAGCGGCCGAAACGCGACGGCGGCGCGCTGTGGTCGTGCGCGCTGAGGAAGCGGCTGCACAGCGCCGGGGTCAACGTCAGCGAGACGATCATCGAGACCACGATGGCCGCCACCAGGGTCACGGTGAACTCGCGGAAGAACGCGCCCATCATGCCGCTGGCGAACAGCAGCGGGATGAACACCGCCACCAGCGAGGCGGTGATCGAGACGATGGTGAAGCCGATCTCGCGCGCACCGGTCAACGCCGCCTGCATGCGCGGCATGCCTTCGTCGAGGTGGCGCATGATGTTCTCGATCACCACGATCGCATCGTCGACCACGAAGCCGATCGCGATCACCAGCGCCAGCAGGCTCAGGTTGTTCAGGGTGAAGCCCATCACGTACATGACCAGCGCGGCGCCGGCCAGCGACAGCGGCACGGTCACCGCCGCGATCAGGGTGGGTGCCAGCCGGCGCAGGAACAGCGCCATGGTCAGCACCACCATTGCCAGGCTGATCAGCAGGGTGACCTGCACTTCATGCAGCGACGAACGGATGGTCGGCGTACGGTCGAAGTACGGCGTCATCGTGGTGCCCGGCTGCAGGTAGTCGCGCAGGGTCGGGATCTGCGCCTTGACCCGGTCCACGGTCTCCACGATGTTGGCGCCGGCACGGGTGAACACGTACATCACCACCGCCGGCTTGTGGTCGAACCACGCCGCCTGGTAGGCATCCTGCTGGCCGTCGTAGACGTTGGCGATGTCCTTCAGCCGGATCACCCGGCCGTCGCCCTGGGTCTTGACTACCAGGTCGGCGAAGTCGGCGGCGCGCGCCACCGAGTCGTTGGCGATGATCGCCGTGGTGGTGTTGCCATCGCTGAGGAAGCCGGTGGGCGAGGTCACGTTGGCCGCGCGCACTGCGTTGCGCAGGTCATCGGCGGTCAGGCCCAGCGCGTTCATCAGGCGCAGGTTGACGTCCACGCGCACCGCTGGCGTCGACGCGCCAGCGATGTCGACCGAGGCGACGCCGCTGATCTGGCGGATGCGCTGCGCCAGCAGCGAGTCGGCCACGTTGTAGAGCTCGTCGGCCGACTGCGTCTGCGAGGTCAGCGCGATGGCGATCACCGGGTCGTCGTTCGGGTTCGCCTTCTGGTACATCGGCGAGCCCATGCCCGAGGGCAGGTCGGCCTGAGCCGAGTTGATCGCCGTTTGTACATCCAGTGCCGCCGAATCGATGTTGTGGCCGCTCTGGAAGATCATGAACACCAGCGAGCTGCCTTCCGAGCTCGACGAGCGCATGCGATCGATGCCCGGCAGCTGGCCGAGATGGCGTTCCAGCGGCGCGGTGACCGTCGAGGCCATGGTCGCCGCGTCGGCGCCGGACTGGCTGGCATGCACGAAGATCACCGGGATCTCGATGTTCGGCAGCGCCGATACGCCCAGGCGCAGGTAGCAGATCAGGCCGACCATGAACAAGCCGATGGCCAGCAGTGCGGTGCCGATCGGGCGGCGGATGAAGGGGCCGGACAGGTTCATCGTGCGGCCCCCCACGGCAGCGGGGCGTGGATCATGCCTGCGGCTCCTGCAGCGAACCGTCGCGCAGCGCACGCTGTTCGCGGCGGCGCGCCAGCCACTCGGAGAAGCGCTCCATGTACAGGTAGATCACCGGCGTGGTGTACAGGGTCACCAACTGCGACAGCAGCAGGCCTCCAACGATGGCGATACCCAGCGGGCGGCGCAGCTCCGAACCGATGCCGGTGCCCAGCGCCAGCGGCAGCGCGCCGAGCATGGCCGCGGCGGTGGTCATCATGATCGGGCGGAAGCGCAGCAGGCAGGCGCGGCGGATCGCTTCGTGCGCGTTGGCGCCGGCGCGGCGGGCTTCGATGGCGAAGTCGACCATCATGATGCCGTTCTTCTTGACGATGCCGATCAGCAGCACGATGCCGACGATGCCATCCACCGACAGGCTCAGCCCGCACAGCATCAGCGCCAGCAGCGCGCCGACACCGGCCGGCGGCAGCGTGGAGATGATCGTGATCGGGTGGATGTAGCTCTCGTAGAGCACGCCCAGCACGATGTAGATCACCACCAGCGAGGCCAGCAGCAGCCACACCACATCGGTCTGGCTGCCGGTGAACTCGGCGGCCTTGCCGATGAACTCGGCATGCAGGTGGGTGGGCATGTCCAGGCTGTCCTTGGTCTCCTGGATCGCTCGCACCGCTTCGGACAGCGAATAGCCTGGCGCCACGTTGAACGACACGGTCACCGCCGGCAGCTGCTGCTGGTGGCTGACCACCAGCGGGGCGCTGCTGACCTTGCCTTCGGCCAGCGCCGACAGCGGGATGATGTTGCCGGCGCCGACGGTGATGCCGGTGTTCTGCGCGCCGATGCCGGTGGCGGTGGACGAGTTGGAGGAGGTGACCTGGCCGAAGCTGGTGGCATTGGTGCCGGTCAATGCGCCGGCGCCGTTGGAGGCGACGGCCAGCTGTTCCATCAGCGCAGTGCTGGTGCGGAACTCCGGTGCCACTTCCAGCACCACGCGATACTGGTTGAGCTCGGTGAAGATGGTCGAAATCTGGCGCTGGCCGAACGCATCGTAGAGCGTGTCGTCGATGGTCTGCATCGGCACGCCCAGCACGCTGGCCTTGTCGCGGTCGATGTTCAGCTCCAGGGCGCGGCCCTGGTTGGACAGGTTGTTGTCGACGTCGGCCAGTTCCGGGCGCTTGCGCAGCGCTTCGGTCAGGCGCGTGGCCTGGGTCGCCACCGTCGCCGAATCCACGTCCGACAGCGAGTACTGGTACTCGGTGGCGGCCACGCGGGTATCCAGGGTTACGTCCTGCACCGGCTTCAGGTACAGCGCCACGCCCGGAATGCCGGCCACTGCCTTCTGCAGGCGCGGCAGGATCTCGTCCAGGCCGTCGCGCTGGCTGCGCTCCTTCAGCACGATCGACAGCTGGCCCTGGTTGAGCGTGGGGTTCATGCTGCCGGCACCGATGAAGGCCGACACGCCGGTCACGTCTGGATCCTGGCGCAGCGCTTCGGCCACCTGCCTGGTGCGCTGCTCCATCTGCGGGAAGGCGATGTTCTGGTCGGCCTGCACCACGCCGGTGATCAGGCCGGTGTCCTGTTCGGGCAGCAGGCCCTTGGGAATCAGCACGTACAGCAGCACGGTCAGCACCAGCGCGCCACCGGCCACGGCCAGGGTCAGCCGCTGGTGGCCAAGCACCCAGTCCAGGCTGTGCTCGTAGAGGCCGACGGTGCGCGTCCACAGGTTCTGCTTGCCGGCCGCCGCCGCGCGCTCATGCGCGTCCTCGCCCTCGGGCAGGGCATCGGGCTTGAGCAGGTAGGCGCACATCATCGGGGTCAGCGTCAGCGAGATCAGCATCGACAGCACCACGGCGATGCTCAGCACCCACGCGAACTCGTGGAACAGGCGGCCGGTGACGCCGGGCATCAGCAGCAGCGGCAGGAACACCGCCACCAGCGAGACCGTCAGCGACAGCACGGTGAAGCCGATCTGGCGTGCGCCGATCTCGGCCGCTTCCTTGCCACTCTTGCCCTGCTCGATGTAGCGCACGATGTTCTCGATCATCACGATCGCATCGTCGACCACGAAGCCGGTGGCCACCACCAGCGCCATCAGCGAGAGGTTGTCCAGCGACATGCCGGCGAAGGCCATCACCGCGAAGGTGCCGGCCAGCGACAACGGCACCGCCACCGAGGGAATGATCGTGGCCCACAACCGGCGCAGGAACACGAAGATCACCGCCACCACCAGCCCGATGGTCAGGATCAGGGTGAACTGCACTTCATGCACCGAGGCGCGGATGGTCTCGGTGCGGTCGTTGAAGATCTCCAGGTGCACGTCGGCTGGCAGCACGCCCTGCAGCTGCGGCAGGATGGCGCGGATGCGCTCGACGGTCTGCACGATGTTGGCACCGGGCTGGCGGCGCACTTCCAGCAGTACCGCCGGCTTGCCGTCGGCCCAGGCGGCAAGCTGGTCGTTCTCCACGCCATCGATTACCTCGGCCACGTCCGACAGCCGCACCGGGCGGCCATTCTTGTAGCTGATGATGGTGTCGCGGTACTCGGCGGCGCTGGCCAGCTGGTCGTTGGTGCCGATGCTGTAGGACTGCGTCTTGCCGTTCAACGAGCCCTTGGGCGCATTGACGTTGGCCTGGGTCAGCGCGCTGCGCAGCTGCTCCAGGGTCAGGCCCATGTTCGACAGCTGCGCCGGATTGACCTGGATGCGCACGGCCGGGCGCACATTGCCGGCGATCGAGACCAGGCCCACGCCCTGCACCTGCGACAGGCGCTGGGCCAGGATGGAATCGGCGTAATTGTTGACGTCGCGCAGCGGGCGCGTGTCAGAGGTCAGTTTCAGGGTGACGATGGCCGCGTCGGCCGGGTTCACCCGGTTGTAGACCGGCTGGTAGGGCAGCGACGAGGGCAGGGTGGCCTGGCGGATCGCCGCCTGCACGTCCTGCGCGGCGATGTCGATGTCGCGGTCCATCGAGAACTGCAGGATGATCGTCGACAACCCGGCCGACGAGTCGGAGGTCATCAGCTCCAGCCCGGAAATCTGCCCGAACTGGCGCTCCAGCGGGGTGGTGACCAGCGAGGCCATGGTGGTGGCGTTCGCACCGGGGTACTGGGTGGTGACCACCAGGCTGGGCGCATCGATTTCCGGCAGCGCCGACACCGGCAGCTTGCGGTAACCGAGGATGCCCAGCAGCAACAGGCCCGCCATCAACAGCGAGGTGGCGATCGGGCGGCGGATGAAGATCGTCGAAAAGCCCACGGACTGATCCTTGCTGGCACTTCAATGTCGGCGCCGGCAGGTCCGCCGGCGCGAGGGAGATCAGTGGCCTGCGCTCAGCGCGGGCCACCACCGCGACGGCCACCGCCGCCTGCGTTCTTCTGCTCGGCTGCCTTCAGTTCGGCCTCGGTCGGTGCGGCCGGGGTCTCGCCCGGCTTCAGTGCGGTGACCTTGCTGCCCGGCTTCAGGCGGAACTGGCCTTCACTGACCACCCGCTCGCCGCCCTTCAGGCCTTCGGCGATCTGCACCTGGCTGTCGCCCACTTCCACGCCGCTGCGCACGGTCTGCATCTTTACCGTGTTGTCGCCCTGCACTATGTAGACGTACTCGCCATCCGGGCCACGCAGTACCGCCTGGGTGGGGATCACCACGCCGCCGGCAATCGTGCGCAGCTGCATGCGAACGTTGACGAACTGGCCCGGCCACAGGCCGTTGTCGGTGTTGTCGAACAGGGCGCGCGCCTTGAACGTGCCGCTGTCGGCACTGATCAGGTTGTCGACCACATCGAGCTTGCCGTCGCCGGACAGCACGTGCGAATCGGCGCGGTCCAGCGCCGCCACCGGTACCGTGCCGGCGGCCTGCGCCTGGCGCACATCGCCGAGCTGGCGCTCGGGCAGGTTGAACAGCACGTGGATCGGATGGATCTGGGTCAGCGTGACCAGAGCGGTACCGGCGCTGACCACGTTGCCGGCGTCGACCGCACGGATGCCGGCGATGCCTGAGATCGGCGCGGTGACCCGGGTGTACTGCAGCTGCACCTGCGCCGAGCGCATGCTGGCCTCGTTGGCGGCCACGGCGCTTTCGTACTGTGCCACTTGGTTTCGCTGTGTATCCAGATCGGTCTTGGCGACGTACTGGCGATACTCCGGCGCGTTCGAGCGCTGGTAGTTGGAGCGCGCGGTGGCCAGCAGGGCCTCGTTCTGGCGCTTGGCTGCAGCGGCCTGGTCGTAGCTGGCCTGGGCGGTGCGCGGGTCGATCACCGCCAGCACATCACCCTGCTTCACTTCCTGGCCTTCACGGAAATTCAGGCTCATCAGCTGACCGCCGACCTGCGGGCTGACGGTGACGGTGTTCATCGCGGTCACCGTACCCAGCGCGCTGGCATACACCGGTACGTCCTGGCGCGTGGCTTCGACCACGGTTACCGGCACCGGGCCGGCATCCGGGTCTTCCCCGCCCTGGCGCGCGCCCGCAGCAGGTTTTCCAGCCTTGTCCTTGCCCCCGCCAATGACGCGCAGGCCGACCACGGCCAGCACCAGGATCGCCACGACCAGCAGCACGATCTTCCAAACACGTGACATTACGAGGACTCCGAGAGGGCTGGACCGGACGGGACGCCGGGACAATGCGCAAAGCATACCTGTGCCACATCACGTTTCCTGCATGACGGATGGGACGGGCGCTAAGACCGGATGCGGCACCGGAGGTTCCCGTGGCGCCGGTGTTGCCCTACATTCAGCTGGAACCCTCTTGCTGTGGAGATTGCGATGCGCCGTTCGCTGCTGCTGTCCGCCCTGCTGCTGGCCCTGCCGGCGCTTGCCCATGCCCAGGACGGGCAACGCCCCGAAGTGACCGCCGCCGCGCAGCGGCTGCAGGCCCAGGTGGTCGAATGGCGTCGTGACTTCCACCAGCACCCGGAGCTGTCCAACCGCGAGGCGCGCACCTCGGCCGAGGTCGCCAAGCGCCTGCGTGCGATGGGCCTGAAGCCGAAAACCGGCATCGCCCACCACGGCGTGGTGGCGATCATCGAAGGCGGCAAGCCGGGTCCGAAGATCGCGTTGCGTGCAGACATGGACGCGCTGCCGGTGACCGAGCAGACCGGCCTGCCGTTCGCCTCCAAGGCCACCGACCAGTACCGCGGGCAGACCGTGGGCGTGATGCATGCCTGTGGCCACGACGCGCATACCGCCACCCTGCTCGGCGTGGCCGAAGCGCTGGTATCAATGAAGAAGGACCTGCCGGGCCAGGTGATGCTGATCTTCCAGCCGGCCGAGGAAGGCGCGCCGCCGCCGGAAGAGGGCGGTGCGGCACTGATGCTGAAGGAAGGGCTGTTTGCCGATTTCAAGCCGGAGGCCGTGTTCGGCCTGCATGTGTTCTCCAGCGTGCAGGCCGGCCAGATCGCGGTGCGCGGCGGCCCATTGATGGCCGCCTCGGATCGCTTCGGGATCAAGGTGATCGGTCGCCAGACGCATGGCTCGGCACCGTGGAACGGTGTTGACCCGATCGTCGCCACCGCCGATCTGGTCGGCACCGCGCAGACCATCGTCAGCCGCCGCGCCAACCTGTCCAAGCAACCGGCGGTGCTGACCTTCGGCGCGATCAACGGCGGCATCCGCTACAACATCATTCCCGATGAAGTGGAGATGGTCGGCACCATCCGCACCTTCGACGAAGGCATGCGCCAGCAGATCTTTGCCGACCTGCGCAACGTGGCCGAGCACACGGCCGCCGCGCACGGTGCGAAGGCGGTGACCGACATCTACGAGTCGGAGGGCAACCCGGCCACGGTGAACGACCCGGCGCTGACCGCGAAGATGCTGCCGAGCCTGCAGGCGGTGGTGGGCAAGGACAACGTGTACGAGCCGCCGCTGCAGATGGGCGCGGAGGATTTCTCGCTGTACGCGAAGGAAGTGCCGGGCATGTTCTTCTTCGTCGGCTCCACCAGCGTGGGCATCGACCCGGCGACGGCGCCGGCCAACCATTCGCCGAAGTTCCTGCTGGATGAGAAGGCACTGGATGTGGGACTGCGGGCGTTGCTGCAGGTGAGCCTGGATTACCTGCACGGTGCCGGCACCCCGGCGGGGTGAGGGTTTCCGGCAGGGCTTGCAGCCCTGGGTACGCGACATCGCATGCGCGCTGTCGCTCCCACAGTTCGCTGCGCGAACGGTGGGCCCCCCTTACCAGCTTCCAGACCCCTGCCGCTTCGCGGCCGCCCCCTGACTCAGGGGGCCTTCCTCCAGACCCGATCCCGTGGCTTGCCGGTAGATCCACGCCATGCGTGGATGGCAGACATCGAAAATGTCCGAAGGATCGGATTTTGATTTTCTGATCTTTCCCGTGGTGGATCGGCGGCAGAAATGTGTCGGGGGGCCGGGCGGGTGGGGCTGGCGGGGTATCCGCGCCATGGATGGCGCGGCTAAGCCTCCACGGACGGATTCACGGCGTCCCCGCCAGCCCCATCCGCCCGGCCCACTCCCGGGAATCCAGGCTTTCGACGACCCAACACCCCACCACGGAGGGGCTCCGCCGTTGGCCGGCCCGGCCGAAGGCCCGCCCTCCGCGCGATACAATGACCTCCATGAACACCCCACAGGATTCCAGCCTCGGTCGCGAGGTCAGTTACCCGTCGCAGTACGATCCCGGCCTGCTGTTCCCCATCCCCCGCAGCGGCGCCCGCGCCGAGATCGGCCTCGATGAGGCCGCGCTGCCGTTCGTCGGCCACGACCGCTGGCACGCCTTCGAGCTGAGCTGGCTCGACCCGCGTGGCAAGCCGCAGGTCGCCGTCGCCACGGTGCAGGTGCCATGCACCTCGCCGCGGCTGATCGAATCGAAGTCGTTCAAGCTGTACCTCAACTCCCTCAACAGCACCCGCATCGACAGCGCCGAGGCACTGCGCGCGCGCCTGGTGGCGGATCTGTCGGCCTGCGCCGGTGTGCCGGTCCAGGTCGAGTTCGGCCTGCCAGGCCTGCGCGAGACGCCGCTCGGCGAGTCCATCGACGGGCTGGAACTGGAGATCGACTGCTACGGCCCGCCGCAGGCGGACTTCCTCGCCGCCGATGCGGGTGAGGTGGTGGAAGAGACCCTGGTCTCGTCGCTGCTGAAGTCCAACTGCCCGGTCACCGGCCAGCCGGACTGGGCCACGGTCAGCCTGCGTTACCGCGGGCCGAAGATCGATCGCGTGGGCCTGCTGCGCTACTTGGTCAGCTACCGTGAACACGCCGAGTTCCACGAGCAGTGCGTTGAGCGGATCTTCAGCGAGGTATCTGCGCGCTGCCAGCCACAATGGCTGGAAGTGGAGGCCCGCTATACCCGCCGTGGTGGCCTGGACATCAACCCCTGGCGCGCCAGCCCCGGCATCACCGCCCCGGCTGCGACCTACCGCGAACTGCGGCAGTAACCGGTAGTGCCGGTCGCTGGCCGGCAACCGCAAGGAACCCGCGTCCAGGGCAAGGGAAAGCCGGCCAGCGGCCGGCACGACCGGACACCGTCTCTCCCGATTGTTCAGCCGCCCCCGGGGGCGGCTTCACATCTGCACCATCCCCATTTAACAACCGCCATGGCACCGTGCCAATCACGTAGTCATGCAGACGGGAGTTGTGGATGAGTACCGAGAAGAAAGCCGATTTCTCCGGCGTCAGTGGCAGTGTCGACAGTACCGCCGAGCAGGTGCCGAAGGCGGACTTCTCCGGCGTCAGCGCTTCGGTGGACAGCACCGCGGACGTTGTCAGCGGCGGCACCTATACCGTGCAGAAGGGTGACTCGCTGTCGAAGATCGCCAAGCAGCATCTGGGCGACGCCAATGCCTGGAAGAAGATCTTCGAAGCCAACCGCGATGTGCTTGATGACCCGGACAAGATTTTCCCGGGCCAGACCCTGAAACTGCCGCCGAAGTAAGCCGGCCAGAACGCCGTCCGACAATCCCTGGGAGGAACCCCGAATGATCAAGACCACCCCGCTCCAGACCGCCCTGATCGCCGCCCTGCTGGGCAGCGTCGCCCTGGTCGGTTGCAAGAAGAAAGAAGAGTCGACCGACAACAATGCCGCTCCGGCAGCGACTGCTCCGGCCGAACCGGCAGCACCGGCCCCGATGACCGGCGCGCCGCCGCCGATGGCCGAAGCCGCTGCTGTCAGCGTCTCGTCGGTCACGGTCGGCAAGACCGCAGCCGCCGACAAGTCGGTTGCGACGACGGCTTTGTTCGCGCCGAAGGACGACATCATCGTCTCGGTCAAGACCGACGGTGCTGCCAACAACGTCGCCGTTGGCGCGAAGCTGACCTACCAGGACGGCCAGGTGGCCGGCGAACAGAATGCCACGCTGAACACCAGCGGTGCGGAAACCACCAACGTCACCTTCAAGAATGCAAAGGGCTGGCCGGCCGGCAAGTACCGCGCCGAAGTCACCGTCGATGGCAAGGCGGCCGGAACGCCGCAGGAGTTCGAGGTCAAGTAAGTCCAGCCGACTCTCTCCCGGCAGGGCTCACGATGGACGCAGCCGCGAGGCTGCGTCCTTTTTTGTTGGATGATGGTCGGCTTCATCCAGGCGTCGATGGATCACAGCGTTGCCGGCATGCAGTACCGCCGCGTATGGCGTGGCTTTGCCCCGCGCGACTGAAAACGCGACAATGCAGGGGTTTCCCCGCCGCGCGCCCACCCTGACGGCGACGGGGGAAAGCGTGGGGCCCCGCCTCGCGCGCGACACGGTTGCACGTGGGCCGGCGCTGGCGCCGGCCTTCCCCTGAGCATTGCTACAGAGTCCAAGTCCCCCATGTCCAAGATCCTCTACACGCTGACCGACGAAGCACCGTTCCTGGCCACCCAGTCGCTGCTGCCGATCGTTGACGCCTACACCGCCACGGCCGGCATCGTGGTGGAAACCCGTGACATCTCGCTGTCCGGCCGCATCCTGTCGCAGTTCCCGGAACTGCTGTCCGACGCGCAGAAGGTCAGCGACGACCTGGCCGAGCTGGGCCAGCTGGCGACCACCCCGGACGCCAACATCATCAAGCTGCCGAACATTTCCGCCTCGGTGCCGCAGCTGAAGGCGGCCATCAAGGAACTGCAGGACCAGGGCTACCCGCTGCCGGATTACCCGGAAACCCCGGCCGACGACCAGCAGCGCGACTACAAGGCGCGCTACGACAAGGTCAAGGGCAGCGCGGTGAACCCGGTGCTGCGCGAAGGCAACTCCGACCGCCGTGCACCGCTGTCGGTGAAGAACTACGCGCGCAAGCACCCGCACCGCATGGGCGCTTGGGCGCCGGATTCGAAGTCGCACGTCGCGCACATGGCCGCCGGCGATTTCTACGGCAGCGAAAAGTCGGCCACCCTGGCCAACGCCGGTTCGCTGAAGATCACCTTCCACGGCAACGACGGCAGCACCGCTGTGCTGAAGGAAAAGACCGCGGTCAAGGCCGGCGAGATCGTCGACGCCGCCGTGATGAGCCGCAAGGCGCTGGCCGCGTTCATCGGTGAGCAGATCGCCGATGCCAAGGCCCAGGGCGTGCTGTTCTCGCTGCACCTGAAGGCGACCATGATGAAGGTCTCCGACCCGATCATGTTCGGCGTGGCGGTCAATGAGTTCTACAAGGACGTGCTGGCCAAGCATGCCGACGTGCTCAAGCAGGCCGGTTTCGACGCCAACAACGGCATCGGTGACCTGGCTGCGCGCCTGCCGTCGCTGCCGGAAGCCACCCGTGCCGCGATCGAAGCCGACCTGGCTGCCGAGTACGCACAGCGCCCGGGCGTGGCCATGGTCAACTCGGACAAGGGCATCACCAACCTGCACGTGCCGAGCGACGTCATCGTCGACGCCTCGATGCCGGCGATGATCCGCGACTCCGGCAAGATGTGGAACGCCGAAGGCAAGCTGCAGGACACCAAGGCGGTCATTCCGGACCGCTGCTATGCCGGCGTGTACCAGGCCGTCATCGACGACTGCAAGGCGCACGGCGCCTTCGACCCGGCCACCATGGGCTCGGTGCCCAACGTCGGCCTGATGGCACAGAAGGCCGAAGAGTACGGCTCGCACGACAAGACCTTCCAGATCGCTGCCGATGGCGTGGTCAAGGTCACCGACGACGCCGGCAACCTGGTGTTCGAGCACACTGTGGAAGCCGGTGACATCTGGCGCATGTGCCAGACCAAGGACGCGCCGATCCAGGACTGGGTCAAGCTGGCCGTCGAGCGTGCCCGCCTGAGCAGCACCCCGGCCGTGTTCTGGCTGGATGCCGCCCGCGCCCACGACGCGCAGGTCATCGCCAAGGTCGAGCAGTATCTGAAGGACCACGACACCAACGGCCTGGACATCCGCATCCTGCCGCCGGTGGAAGCCACCGCGTTCTCGCTGGACCGCATCCGCAAGGGCGAGGACACCATCTCGGTGACCGGCAACGTGCTGCGCGACTACCTGACCGATCTGTTCCCGATCATGGAGCTGGGCACCAGCGCCAAGATGCTGTCGATCGTGCCGCTGATGGCCGGTGGTGGCCTGTTCGAGACCGGCGCCGGTGGTTCGGCCCCGAAGCACGTGCAGCAGTTCGTCGAAGAGGACTACCTGCGCTGGGATTCGCTGGGTGAGTTCCTGGCCCTGGCTGCGTCGCTGGAACACCTGGGCAACCGCTATGACAACGCCGCCGCCCGCGTGCTGGCCAAGGCGCTGGACGAAGCCAATGGCCAGTTCCTGGACAACGACAAGTCGCCGTCGCGCAAGCTCGGCGGCATCGACAACCGTGGCAGCCACTTCTACATCGCTCTGTACTGGGCGCAGGCCCTGGCCGCCCAGGACGAGGATGCCGCACTGAAGGCACGCTTCGCCCCGCTGGCCAAGGCGCTGACCGACAACGAGCAGAAGATCGTCGACGAGCTGATCGCAGTGCAGGGCAAGGCCGTGGACATCGGCGGCTACTACCGTCCGGACGTGGCCAAGGCCAGCAAGGCGATGCGCCCGAGCGCGACCTTCAACGCCGCGCTGGAGCTGCTGCGCGGCTGATCCGTCGCCGTTCGGCCGTGACCCCGGAACCCGCGCTTCGGCGCGGGTTTCTTTTCTGGCTCTGGGGTCAGATCCCTTTTGCCACGCAAAAGGGATCTGACCCCAGGCGATGAAACCGTGACTTCCGTCGGCTGTCGGAATGCCGTCAACGGGGCATGAAACTTGCCCGCGATAGCAGTCGCAGAACCGATCGGACACCGCCTGCAACCGCTCCCGATCTGAGCAGTCGATCACGACGGCTGCCGCTGGCGATGCCCTAGCCTTGGCGACGCGAGACCACCGGGGAGGTGGTCGCCCGGGGACACGGATGGCACGCGTGCTGGTAGTGGGAACCGATATCCAGGGCGAGCAGGCCCTGCTGCAACGGCTGCGCCTGGCGTCGGCACTGCCGGACGGCCAGGTCCGCCGCAGCCGGGACCTGGACGATTGCGACCTGCTGGTCATCCGCGATACCCCGGCACTGCGCAACGCGGCCCAGCGCATGCGCCAGCAGCGACCGCGCCTGCAATGCTGGATCGAGGACAACGGCGGCCAACTGCGCGACGGCGACGGACACCAGGATGTGCTCGACGACGGTGCCATCGGCCGCGCGCTGCGTCGCATGCAGTTGGCACCGGAGCCCCTGGCCATGCCCGCACCCGCGCTGATACGTCTGGCCGATGGCGCACACGCCATCACCCGCCTGCTGCGCGAGCGGTTGCCGCTGCGCCATGGCCAGGCACTGTTGAGTGATGCGGGCGAGCCTTTGCTGCTGATGGATCTGGAGCACGACCAGGCCGTGCTGTTGCAGGAACCCGCGAGCGCGCTGGTGGAGCGCCTGGCCGATGCTTTCGAACGCCTGCAGCTGGATGCACTGACGCCAATGCGCCTGCAGGCGCTGGCTGGTGAGCGAACACGCCAGCCGCTGCGGCCGCTGTTGTGGCAATGGGCGCAACGCAGCCGCCACTGGCAGGCACTGGACGAACGCCTGCGCGGCGCTTCGGTGAAGCTGCTGCGCTGGCCGGATTTCCGCGTCCTGGGGCACGACCACGATGGATTCCGCCTGTGCTCGTTGCTGCTCAAGCGCGCGTGCACGGTTGAAGAATGCGCGATGCTGCTTGAGCTGCCGGCGGCGGCCGTTCGCGATTTCATCCACGCGGCCTACCTGTGTGGCTACGCGCAGCTGCAGGCCGCCCCGGCGGCGCCGATGATGGCGACCGGTGGCACCCGCACCGACAACGGACTGCTTGCCCGCCTGTGGCGGCACCTGCGCGGGAGTGAGCGCAATGCGTGAGCACAAGGTGGTGGTGCTGGGCGGCATGGGCAGCGGCAAGTCGACGCTGGTGCGCAGCATCGCGGCCGGCGCGGTAGTCGACACCGATGTGGCCAACAGTGATCGCCTCGGTGCCGACAAGGCCTCCACCACCGTCGCGCTGGACTATGCAGACATCGACCTGCCCAACGGAGAACGCCTGCGTCTGTACGGAACGCCCGGCCAGCAGCGTTTCGATTTCCTGTGGCCGATCCTGCTACAGGGTGCACGGGGCGCGGTGCTGTTGCTGGACGCACGTCGCGTCGGCATTGCCAGCGAGCTGCAGGACTACCTGCAGGTGCTGCAGCCGTTCGCATCATCCCTGGCACTGGTCGTGGCGGTCACCCACCTGGACCAGGCGCCACAGGCGGCGCTGGATGACTGGGCCGCCCGTGCCTGCCTCGATGACCAGCCGCTGCCGCTACTGGCCGTGGATGCCCGTGACCGCGAACAGGGACTGCTGCTGATGGATGTACTGATGAGCGAAATGGAAGCACACGCACTGGTGGCCGCGCATGGGTGACGGGCAGATGGCGGTACTGCCCGATGCGGGCCAGCGTGAGCGCCTGCAGCCGCTGCTGCAGGACCTGCAGCAGCGGGTGGAGGGCGTGCGCACGGTGGTGCTGGCCAGCGTCGATGGCTTTGCCCTGGTCAGCGCCGGTGCCGAAGGACGCGGCGAACGGCTGGCGGCGATGACCAGCGCGATGCTGGCGTTGGCCGCAGCGGTGGGGCGCGAACTGCTGCTGGGCGATCTGCAGACGCTGATGCTGGAAGCGATGGGCGGGAAGGTGCTGATGCTGGCGATCCAGGCCGAGGGACGTGCACCGCTGCTGCTGATGGCGGCCTGCGACCAGCGCAGCGTGATCGGGCAGGTGCTGTGGCAGAGCAGGGAATGTGGCCAGGCGATCCTGGCCGAACTCGGCGGATCGTGAGCCCGGCCGCAGGGGAACGAGGGGCTCGAACCAACATCGACAAGGGGTGCGACGTGGCTGGATTGAATGAATCGTTGAACGCACTGATGGGCATCGACGGCGCGCAGGCAGTGGCGCTGGTCGACTACGAAAGCGGCATGCTGCTGGGCGAAGCCGGTGCCGGCATGGACATGGAGGTGGCCGCTGCCGGCAACACCGAAGTGATCCGGGCCAAGATGAAGACCGCCGCCTCGTTGAACCTCAATGACAGCATCGAGGATATCCTGATCTCGCTGGGCAAGGCGTACCACATCATGCGACCGGTCGCGAAGAAGAAGGGACTGTTCTTCTACATCGTGCTGGACCGGACCAAGTCCAACCTTGCACTGGCCCGACGCAAGGTGCAGGACGTGGAGGCCGAACTGGCGATCTGAGCCGGTAGTGCCGGCCGCTGGCCGGCGTCTGCATCGATCCATCGACGGTCCAGGTGCTGCCGGCCAGCGGCCGGCACTACCTTCGCACTCGACGCCATTGCACACGCCAGCGTATGGTGAAGCCGGTCCTCCCGGCTGAGTCCTGCATGTCCGAGCCTGATATCGATGCCGAGCTGGCGTCGCGCATCGCTGGCGCCATCCACGCTGGCTTCGAGCAGTACCACGCCCGCTTTGCGACGATCACCGCTCGTGCGCGGCAGCGTTTCGAGCAGCGCGACTGGGCGGCTGCGCGCCAGGATGCAGTCGAGCGCATCGCGCTGTACGACCTGTGCATTGCCGAACAGATGGATGCACTGCGGCGCCTTGCCGGCGAAGCAATCGGGGAGCGCGCATTGTGGCTGCAGGTGCATGCACGCTACAGCGCATTGCTGCGGGGGCTGATCGATGCCGAACTGTACAAGACCTTCTACAACACACTGTCGCGGCGCTTGTTCTCCACCCGTGGCGTGGACCCGGCGCTGGAGTTCATCGCCTTTGACGTCGAGCCGTCCGATGCGATCACCCATCCGGTTGCGCGGCATACCTACGCGGTTTCACCCACGCGGCCGGTGGAGGCCCTGCAGCGCGTGTTGGCCGATTACCGCTTCGACATTCCGTATGCGCACCAGCTGCGCTGCGCGGCGGCCATCGCCGTGCGCCTGCAGGACGATCTGGCCCACTGGGGCGATACGCCGGTGCGCAGCATCGAGCTGCTCGACACCGTGTTCTATCGCGAGCGCCGTGCCTACCTGGTGGGCCGCGTGTTCGGCGAGCACCGGTTCTCACCCTGCGTGATCGCGCTGGTCAACGATGAGCGTGGACTGCGCGCCGACGCGGTGCTGACCCGGCGCCGCGACGTCGCCCATCTGTTCGGCGTGTCGCGCAGTTATTTCCAGGCCGACCTTGCCACGGTGGGCGATGCGGTGGTGTTCCTGCGCAGCCTGCTGCCGGGCAAGCCCATCGATGAGATCTACACCGTGCTGGGCCGTGCCAAGCAGGGCAAGACCGAGCGCTACCGCACCTTCTTCCGCCACTTCAACGAGCATCCGCAGGAGCGGCTGGTGCCCGCCGAAGGCACACCTGGCATGGTCATGGCGGTGTTCACCCTGCCCAGCTATCCGCTGGTGTTCAAGCTGATCCGCGACCGCTTCGCGTGGCCCAAGGCGATGTCGCGGCAGCAGGTGGAAGAGAAGTACGCGCTGGTGTTCAACCTCGACCGCGTCGGCCGCCTGCTCGATGCGCAGCCGTATCGCCACCTGCGCTTCCCGCGCGACCGCTTCGCACCGGCCTTGCTGGAGGAGTTGCTGCAGCAATGCTCGCAGACCGTGCGGGTCGATGGCGACCATGTGGAAGTCGCACTGTGCTACGTGCAGCGCCGTTTCCGGCCATTGAATCTGTACCTGCGCGAGCAGGGGGGCGAGGCGGTGCGCGCAGCGGTACTCGACTATGCGCAGGCGATCACCGACATGGCGCGCAACAACATCTTCCCCGGCGACATGCTGCCGAAGAACTTCGGCGTATCGCGACATGGCCGGGCCGTGTTCTACGACTACGACGAGCTGTGCCTGGTCAGCGACTGCGTGTTCCGCGCATGGCCGCAGCCGCGTACGCCGGAGGAAGCCATGGCCGATGAACCCTGGTTCCATGTCGGTCCACGCGACGTGTTTCCCGAGCGCTTCGGCCCGTTCATGGGGCTGCCCGCCAGCGAACTGGCGGCGGTGGGGGAGCACTACCGGCACCTGTTCGATCCGGCGTGGTGGCAGGACCTGCAGGCGCGCTTCGCCGAGGGGAACTATCCGGATACGCCGCCCTACGCGGCGGCCCATCGCCTGGCCTGAACGGCGTGGCGTGAAGCACGTGCCGGTCCGGTCAGGACTGCGGTACGCTCGGTGCTCACTTCATCACCACGGATCCGGCAATGATGCGTTCCCCCCTGTTCCTTGCGCTGGCCCTGGCGTTCTCCGCAGGTGCCCCGCTGCTGCCATCCGAGGCCGTCGCCCAGAACGCGCGCGCCGTGCGCGCCACCGCCGAGATGAGCATGGCGCTGTCGGGCAGTATCGATGTGGCGGCCGACGGCTCGGTCAGCGCGCTGGTCCTGGACCAGCAGGCGATGCTCGCACCGGGTATTGCATCGTTCGTGGAGGGCACCATCCGTGGATGGCAGTTCGAGCCGACGCTGCGCGATGGCAAGCCGGTGGCGGTCCACGCACCACTGCGGGTGCGCCTGCGTGGCAAGCAGCAGGACGACGGCAGCTACCAGGTCAGCATGACCAGTGTCGACTTCAGTGAGTATGACCCGAAGGCTACCGATTCGGTGACCCGGAAGAACATGCCGCCACCGCGCTACCCCGAGGATGTCTTCCGCAGTGGCGGGCAGGGTGATGTGCTGCTGCTGGTCAAGGTGGCCCGCGACGGGACCGTGGCCGACGTCATTGCCGAACAGGTGAACATGACCGTGGTCGCGCCGGAGCGGACCCTGGCCAAGATGCGCGACCTGCTCGCCAAGGCCAGCATCAGCGGCGCCCGAAAGTGGACCTTCGTCCCGCCCACGACCGGCGAGAACAGCACGCGCGACTTCTGGACCGTACGCGTGCCGGTGAACTTCGCCCTGAACAGCGACACCGGCAGCAACGGCAATGCCCAGCCGGAGCGCTATGGCCGCTGGCGTGCCTACATCCCCGGCCCGCGCCAGGCCGCACCGTGGCGCAAGCCGGATGCCGTCGAACAGGTGGGCAGTGATCTGCTGCCTGCCGGGGGCGTGTACATGGTCGATGGCACCCAGCGCGGCCTGCGCCTGCTGACACCGTTGGCGCAGCGCTGAGCCCGGCGCGGTGAAGCGGTCGGCCAGGCCGGCCGCTTTTCAGTCCGCGTACGGGTAGACCACCACCCGGTTGCGGCCCTGTTCCTTGGCCATGTACAGGGCCTTGTCGGCCAGCCGCAGTGCCTGCTCGGCATCGACGTGGAAGCTGGGGAAGTGGGCCACGCCCAGTGACACGGTGATGGTGCCGACCGGCTCGAACGGATGATCGGCGATGTGCTGGCGCAGGCGCTCGCCGGCCTGGCGCGCAGAGTCGGTGCTGATGCCCGGCAACAGCAGCAGGAATTCCTCGCCGCCGGCACGGCAGAGGATGTCGCTGTCGCGCGAGTAGCGGCGCATCTGGTCGGCGATATGGACGATGGCCGCGTCGCCGACGTCATGGCCATGGCTGTCGTTGATCGATTTGAAGCGATCGATGTCCAGCGCCAGGATCGCGAACGGAATGCCCTGCACCTGCAGCGCATCCAGCGCCTGCTGCAGGCCGCGGCGATTGAGCAGGCCGGTCAGCGGATCGGTACGGTTGGCGCGGCTGAGCGTGCCGATGCGGTCCTGCAGCGCGTTGAAGCTGTGCAGCACGGCCTGCTTGAGCTGGGCCACCTCGAAGTACCAGGCGCGAATGCCGCTGACGTGGCTGATCGCGTTCCCGGTGTCCTCGCCACCCTGCACGTTTCGCGCCAGCTGCCACAGCGGCATCGAGATGCGACGGGCGAACCACCAGGTGACCAGCAGTGACAGCAGGCCGAGCGGGATCGCATTCCAGATCACCGCGGTCATCAACCGCGACAATGGCTGCAGCGTGGCCTCGGTCGGCCGCTGGGCGATGATGCCCCAGCCGGTGGCCGGCACCGGTGCATAGCCGGCCAGCATCGATACGCCCAGGTTGTTGCGGACCTGCTGCGCACCGCGTTCACCGCGCACGACTGCCTTCACCGCCGGGTTGCCGACCACGTAGTCGCCGACCCGCTTGCCATCGGCGTGGTACAGCAGGCGGCCATTGCGGTCCACCACGTACAGGTACGAGCCGTCGCGGTAGTAGTGCTTGCCCAGCAGCGTGTGCAGCGCACTGCGCTGGCGCAGGTAGAGGGTGCCGCTGACGTAGCCGCGATAGCGGCCCTGGCGATCGAAGATCGGGTGCGACAGCGAGACCAGCAGCTTGCCGGTGGTCGACTGGTAGGGATCGCTGATCATCGGCTGGCGCGCGGCCAGTGCGGCGTTGTTGCCGGCGCTGTGCAGGATCTCGCCCTGCAGCTGCAGGGTCTGCGGCGAGGTGGCGATCACCAGGCCGTCGGCGTCGACCACCAGCGAGGAGTTGAAGCTGTTGGTCTGCAGCTGCAGCCGGCTGGCTTCATCCTGGGCCTGTGCCGGATCGAGATCATTCTGGCCGAGCCGGGTGGCGGCGTAGGCCAGCTCCTGCTGCGCGGCCAGCAGGAAATTCTGGGTGGTCTCGGCCAGTTTGGTGGCATAGACGCGGTTGGCCTCCAGCGTGTTGCCGACCAGCTGGTCGCGCTGCACGCGGTAACTGGCCAGCAGGGTATTGGCCAGGGCGATGATGGCGCTGAGCAGGGCCAGGGCGAGGATCAGCTTGCCCAGGTTCAGGCGGGGGGACAGCGTTCGCATGCGTCGACGGATCCGGCAGGAGGCTGGACCCGACCGGTTCTCCGGAAGGGGCGACAGCGGGAATCGGTGGCCACGCCCTTGGGGCCGGGCAGGGTATCGGGCGAATTATCGCCAAAAGTCGGCGGCGGCAAAGTGAAGCAGGTCGTCCTGCAGGCAAAAAAAAACCTGCCGCAGCGGGCGGCAGGTTCTTTTCGATGCAATGGCGCGGATCAGCGCTTCATCGAACCGAAGAACTCGTCGTTGGACTTGGTGTTCTTCATCTTGTCGAGCAGGAATTCCATCGCGGCCATTTCGTCCATCGGATGCAGCAGCTTGCGCAGGATCCAGATCTTCTGCAGCAGTTCCGGTTCGATCAGCAGGTCTTCGCGGCGGGTACCGGAACGGTTGATGTCGATGGCCGGGAACACGCGCTTTTCAGCGATACGACGGCTCAGGTGCACTTCGCTGTTGCCGGTGCCCTTGAACTCTTCGTAGATCACCTCGTCCATCTTCGAGCCGGTGTCGACCAGCGCGGTGGCGATGATGGTCAGGCTGCCGCCTTCTTCCACGTTGCGCGCGGCACCGAAGAAGCGCTTCGGGCGGTGCAGGGCGTTGGCGTCCACACCACCGGTCAGCACCTTGCCCGAGCTCGGCACCACGTTGTTGTAGGCGCGGGCCAGGCGGGTGATCGAGTCGAGCAGGATCACCACATCCTTCTTGTGCTCGACCAGGCGCTTGGCGCGCTCGATGACCATTTCGGCCACCTGCACGTGGCGCGCGGCCGGCTCGTCGAAGGTCGAGCTGATGACCTCGCCGCGCACGGTGCGCTGCATTTCGGTCACTTCTTCCGGGCGCTCGTCGATCAGCAGCACGATCAGGTGCACGTCCGGATGGTTGGTGGTGATGGCGGTGGCGACCTGCTGCATCATCATCGTCTTGCCGGCCTTCGGCTGCGACACGATGAGCGAGCGCTGGCCCTTGCCCTGCGGCGCCATCAGATCGAGGATGCGGCCGGTGATGTCTTCCGACGAACCGTTGCCACGCTCAAGGGTGAAGCGGCGGCGCGGGAACAGTGCGGTCAGGTTCTCGAACAGCACCTTGTTCTTCGACGCTTCGATCGGCTCGCCGTTGATGGTGTCGACGATGTTCAGCGCGAAGTAGCGCTCGCCGTCCTTCGGGAAGCGGATGCGGCCGGAGATGTGGTCGCCGGTGCGCAGGTTGAAGCGGCGGATCTGGCTGGGCGAGATGTAGGTGTCGTCAGGACCGGCCAGGTAGCTGGCTTCGGCCGCGCGCAGGAAACCGAAGCCATCCGGCAGGATTTCCAGCACACCATCGGCGGCGACGCCGTCACCGTGGCGGGTCAGCACCTTCAGCAGGGCGAAGATCACGTCCTGCTTGCGGGCACGGGCCACGCCTTCGGAGATCTGCAGCTGCTCGGCGATTTCCAGCAGCTTCTGTGCCGGCATGCGCTTGAGGTCGCTCAGCGAGTACACCGGGAAGCCCTCGGGCACGTTGGCGTGCGGGCGCGGCACGAACGGCTGCTGCTCGCCGCCGTCATTGGACATGCCGTCGTCGCGGAAGCGATTGTTGCGGTCACGGTCGCGGCGGTTGCGGAAGCGGTCGCGTCGGTTGCCCTGACCTTGCCCCTGGCCCTGCTGGCCGTTCTGGTTGTACGGGTTCTGGCCCTGGTTCTGGCCACCCCCCTGGTGATTCTGCTGCCGCGGCTGGCCGGATTCGCGGCCCTCGCCAC
>NZ_JAOCGL010000030.1:0-37460 GCF_029842485.1 Stenotrophomonas sp. GD03777 | reverse complement strand
TTGAGGCGCCCCCAGGTTGAAGCACCAACGTGTAGGATCGACCCATGGCCCGAGCCTTGCCCCGTACCGAACGCATTCCCCGCCTGAGCCGGCTGAGCTGGCTCATGGGCCTGTACGCGGAGAACTACCGCCATCTGGTGCGCCTGTTCGAACCGGCGGGACTGGCGGCGGGCAGCTACATTTCCTCGATCGGCGACGGCCTGGATGTCCGCCTGGACGTGATCGAGTGCCACCGCTATACGGTGGAACTGCGGCTGACCTACGACATTGCCGACCCGGTCACCGGCGAGCCGGATCCCTCGGCCTATGTTCGCCTGTACCGTGACGCGCGCCAGGCCGAGACCACCCATTGCTACGTCGGCCGCCGCTGGCAGGACACCATGGGCCTGTACCCGCCTCCGGCGGAGTTGATCAGTCATCGCATGCGGATGAACACCTTCCTCGGCAAGTGGCTGGAATACCTGGCCGAGCGCGGCCACGGCGTCGCAACGCTGCGCCGTGACCCCGATGGCGCCGGTGCGCCTGCCGAGCGCCGCCTGTCGCTCGTGCGCTGATCGGCCATAATCCAGGGCTGACCTGCCGCTGGATGCCGCCCCATGCCGTACACCCCGATCGTCGCCACTCTGGGCTATGTGCTGTCGCCCGATCGTCGCCAGGTGCTGATGATCCATCGCAATACGCGCCCCGGTGACCATCACCTCGGCAAGTACAACGGCCTGGGTGGCAAGATCGAAGCGGACGAGGACGTGGCGGCCAGCATGCGCCGCGAGATTGCCGAGGAAGCCGGCATCGACTGCACCGGCATGCGCCTGCGCGGCACTCTCAGCTGGCCCGGTTTCGGCAAGCACGGCGAAGACTGGCTGGGCTTCGTGTTCGTCATCGACAGCTTCGAAGGTACCCCGCACGGCGGCAACCACGAAGGCACGCTGGAGTGGGTAGATCTGGACAAGCTGGACACGCTGCCGATGTGGGAAGGCGACCGCAACTTCCTGCCGCTGGTGTTCGACGCCGACCCGCGCCCGTTCCACGGCGTGATGCCGTACAAGGACGGGCGCATGGTCAGTTGGTCCTACAGCCGGCTGTGACCCGGTGAATCGGGGAGGTGCCAACCATTCCGGGGAGTGCCAATCTGGGTTGGCACGCTCTTTTGGTCGATTAATGCCCGGGCAATATTGACAGCCATAAATTACCCGGGCAATATTCGCGCATCACCTCTGGTGCCATTGCCATGCCTGCGTCCCGACTCCCTCCCTTCAGTTGTTTCGACGGCCATCGCCTCGTTGCCTGCGGCAGCCCGGAAGTGGCGGCACTGGCGCTCAAGCGGCTGCGCGCCGACAACGCTGCCGGACCATTGCTGGTGTTCGACAACGCCACCGGTCGCACCCGCGATTTCGATACGCGCGGCAGTGACGAGGAACTGCTGGCGCGGGTAACCGAAGCGTTTCCCCCCTCTGACGAGGCGGATGCCGAAATCACTGCCGAAGACGCTGCGACCCCGCGTGGCCGTGGCCGCCCCAAGCTGGGCGTGGTCGCCCGTGAAGTGACCTTGCTGCCGCGCCATTGGGCCTGGCTGGCCGAGCAGCCGGGCGGCGCCTCGGTGGCATTGCGAAAACTGGTGGAGACGGCCAGCCGCGCCGGTGCGGACAAGGACCGCCGGCGTCGCGATGCCGAACGCGCCTATCACTTCCTGCAGACCATCGTCGGCGACCTGCCGGGCTTCGAGGAGGCCATCCGCGTGCTGTTCGCGCACGACCGTGCGGGCCTGGAAGCGGTGCTGCATTCCTGGCCCAGGGATGTGCGCGACCACGCCCTGCGTCTGGCGTTCGACAGCGCTGACGGCTGATCCATCGCGCCGTCGTTGAACGGCGGCGCCACCTGATCGCGGGCCACGGCCCGGTCCCCTGTGCTTGCTTTGCTGGTGGAAACGCCGGGCAGGGCAGCGCCTTGCCCAGAGAACCCCATGAACTCCCCTGTACATCCCACGCCCCTGGTCGCGCCGCCTCTGTGGCGCACCTACCTGGCCCTGCTGCTGCCGATGCTGCTGACCAATGCGCTGCAGCTGGCCGCAGGCACGCTGGACAACATCTACCTCGGCCATCTGCTCGGTACCCAGGCGGTGGCCGTGGCCGCTGCGTTCTTCCCGGTCTTCTTCCTGCTGCTGGCCCTGGTGATGGGCCTGGCGACCGGCGCGATGGTGCTGATCGGGCACGCCTGGGGCGCGGGTCGGCCGCAGCAGGTGCGCGCGGTGGCTGGCAGTGCGGTGGCGCTGATCCTTGTGCTGTCGGTGCTGGTGATGGCTCTGGGGAGCGGTTTCGCACCACAGCTTCTGATGTCACTGGGTACACCGGCACCGATCCTCGGTGAGTCCATCGTCTACGCGCGCGTGCTGCTGCTGGCGGCGCCGGCGTTCTTCCTCCTGTGGCTGGCCACTGCCGTGAGCCGCGCAGTAGGCGATGCGAAGACGCCGCTGCATGCGCTGCTGCTGGCCACGGCGGTCGGCCTGCTGTGCACGCCGCTGCTGATTCTGGGCTGGGCCGGCCTGCCGCGGCTGGGATCGGCCAGTGCGGCGGTGTCGGCGGCGTTTGCCTCGCTGTTGGCCCTGGGCTGGCTGTTGTTGCGTTGGCATCGGGCAGGACATCCCCTGGCACCGGGCCCTGAGTTGTTGCATGCCATTCGTTTCGATGGCGCGATCATCCGATCGATGCTGCGCATCGGCGTACCCTCCTCGCTGCAGATGCTCAGCCTGGCCGTCGCCGAAATCGTGTTGCTGGGCTGGATCAACCGTTACGGCTACACCGCTACGGCCGCCTACGGTGCGGTCAACCAGCTGATGAACTGGGTGCAGTTGCCGGCAATGTCGTTGGGGATCACCGCCACCATCCTCGCGGCGCATGCGATGGGCGCCGGGCGTACAGCACGGCTGCCGGCCATCGCCCGGACTGGTGTGCTGGTGGCGCTGGCGACGCTGAGCGTGGTGGTGGTGCTGGTTGTGGCGCTGGCGCGCGGGCTGACCGGGCTGATCCTGGCGGCAGCCGACGTGCGCGAGCTGGCTGCGTTGCAGCTGCGCACTGTGGTGTGGGGCGTGCTGGCGATGGGAATCAGCGCGGTGCTTGTCGGGGTGATGCGCGGCAGCGGCACGGTATGGTTGCCAGCGTTGCTGGGTATGGCAGCGGTGCTGCTGGTGGAACTGCCGCTGGCGATGTGGATGCAGGCGCAGCACGGGCTGGCCGGCGTGTGGTGGGCGTGGCCGCTGGGGTTGCTGGCCATGCTGGTGCTGCAGGTGTTGTGCTTCGCGCGTTGGCGGCGGGTGCAGGCTGGGTAGTTGCCTGCCGCCGTCCGGCACCCCGGAATGGCAGGGGCAGCCGGCCAGCGGCCGGCTCTACCACTTCAGCGCCGCTGCGCCAGCAGCAGGCGGAAGTACAAGCACAGGGTGTTGACCGCCAGTGCGGCGCTGCGGCGGGGCCTTCGCAGCTGCGCGGCCAGGGTGGAAGCATCCGGCATCATCATCGCCCGTCACCAGGAATCGGGCGTGGCGGCGGCGGGCCCGCCGGTGACCATAGCGCCGACCTCGCGGCTTGGGAAGTAGGGAAACCCCGCGTCAGGGTGATGAGGAAATGTCCACCGTCGCAGTCGGTGAGATCTGGTTGTCCACAGGGGGTGTGGATTACGCGTGGGCAACTTTGTGGATAAGCCGCGACAGGCGCCACCCCCCTAGGCTGTCAAGATGGGTGGCGAAAAATTCACCGCCGGTGAGGGCGGGTGAGGGGGCGGTGAAGGGTGGACCCCGTCAGCGCTGTCACCAGCGACGGCGCTCGCGGTAACCTGTGGGCCTTGATGCTCCGTGAGTCCCCATGAAACGTCACTTCTCGATGCTGCGCGAGTTCCAGCTGGCCGACTGGTTCACCCTGGCCAATGCTTTCTGCGGCACCGGTGCGGTATTTGCCGCCATGCGCTTCCTGCAGGACGGCGAGCGTGGCTACCTGCTGTTCGGCATGGCGCTGATCCCGTTGGCCTTCATCTTCGACGCCCTTGATGGGCGCATCGCGCGCTGGCGCAAGTCCAGCTCCACCCTGGGCCGCGAGCTGGACTCGCTGTCCGACGTGATCTCCTTCGGGGTGGCCCCAGCGGCGCTGGCCTATGCCTGCGGCATGCAGGGTGGCTGGGACTGGCTGGTGCTGAGCTACTTCGTCTGCTGCGGCGTCAGCCGCCTGGCACGCTACAACGTCACAGCCGAGGCAATGACCGGCGATGAGGGCAAGGTCACGTATTTCGAGGGCACCCCGATCCCGACCAGCCTGGTGCTGGTGATCGTACTGGCGATCGCCGCGGGCACCGATGCCATCGGCCAGAACATCTGGTTCGGCCAGTGGCAGATCGGACCGTGGCAGCTGCACCCGATGGTGCTGTTGTTCGCCCTGTCCGGGTCGCTGATGATCAGCAAGACCCTGCGTATCCCCAAGCCATGAGCCAGCCCTGCGGAGGCCTGCGATGACCAGCTCGGCCCACGATGCCGGCAGTAGCGATTTCGAGACGCTGGCCCGGCAGTACTTCGGCGCCTGGGGTGATGCTCTGCGCCATGCGGGCGCGCCCGCTGCACCTGCCGGTGACGACCCCGGCAGCTGGCAACGGTTGTTTGACTGGTGGGGCCAATTGCTGCCCGAACAGGCGCCCGGCGCGCCGGAAGATGCCGTGCGCCGGTTCCGCGAACAGGCGGGCAGCTGGTACGGCACCATGCAGGAGGTCGCCGCTCGGTTTGCCGGCCGCGACGCCAGCAGTGCCGACGTCGCCCAGGCCTGGCGCGAGGCGGTGCAGGGGCAGGGCGACGGCATGCTGCAATGGATGCTGCAGGGTGCCCGCGGCAGCACCCACGCCGGTGCCGCAGTACCTGAATTCGCCGCATGGCTGCAGCAGTTCCAGCTGCAGGCGGGCCCGTGGCTGCAGAGCCCGGCATTCGGCCCCGGCCGCGAGCACCAGGCGCGTTGGCAGGCCCTGCTGCGTGCGCAGGAGGAATACCAGCAGCATTCGCGCGCCTATGTCGATCAGATCAAGCAGGCACTGGACGAGGCCTTCGCGCTGTTCGAGCAGCGCCTGGCCGAGCACGAGCAGCCCGGCAGCCAGCTGACCAGCGCCCGCGCGATGTTCGACCTGTGGATCGAAGTGGCCGAGGAGGCCTACGCCAAGGTCGCCATGTCCGAACCGTTCCAGCAGGTGTACGCCTCGCTGGGCAACGCGCAGATGCGTCTGCGCGCCGGCCTGCAGCGCGAGGTGGAACAGATGAGTGAACGTATCGGCCTGCCGACCCGCAGCGAGATGGATGCCGCACACCGCCGCATCGCCGAGCTGGAGCGCAGCCTGCGCCGGCTGCAGGCACAAGTGGCGGTGCTGGCTGGAACCGCTGCGGTCGATCCGGTGGCGCAGCCGACGCCGGCGAAGATGAAGCCAGCCGCCCGCAAGGCCGCGAAGAGGGCCGCGCCGGCAAAGAAGGCGGCTGCCAAAAAGTCCGAATCTCGCACCACCTCACGGGCACGTGACCGATGAAGGGACCGCTGGGCTTCAACGCCGATGACCTGATGCAGGAAACCCTGGCGATGCAGCGCAAGCTGATGGAAGGGCTGAAGCTGCTGCCGCAGGTGGAAGACGTTGACTATGGCGTGACCGCCCGCGAGGAAGTGTGGCGCGACGGCAAGGTGGTGCTCTACCGCTTCGTCGGCGAACAGGCGCCGACCCGGCGCACGCCGCTGCTGATCGTCTACGCGCTGGTCAACCGGCCGTACATGGTCGACCTGCAGGCCGACCGCTCCCTGGTGCAGAAGCTGTTGGCGCTCGGGCAGGACGTGTACGTGCTGGACTGGGGCTACCCGGATCGTTCGGAGCGCTTCCAGACGCTGGAGGACTATCTGCTGCGCTATATCGATGGTGCGGTGGATGCACTGCGCGTGCGCAGTGGCGGCCCGATCGACCTGCTCGGCATCTGCCAGGGCGGTGTGTTCGCGCTGTGCTATGCCGCGCTGCGCCGGGAGAAGCTGGGCAAGCTGATCACCATGGTCACCCCGGTCGATTTCCGGACGGCCGACAACATGCTCTCGCACTGGGCGCGGCAGGTGGACGTGGATCTGCTGGTGGATACGCTGGGCAACATACCGGCTGACCTGATGAATGCCAGCTACCTGATGCTCAAGCCATTCCGCCTGAACGTGCAGAAGTACGTCGGTCTGCTCGATATCCTCGACGACAAGGCGGCGCTGGAGGATTTCCTGCGCATGGAAAAATGGATCTTCGATTCGCCGGACCTGGCGGGCGAGGCGTTCCGTGACTTCATCAAGCAGTTCTACCAGGGCAACGGACTGGTGAACGGTACGGTGCGGATCGGCGAGGAAGCCGTGGATCTGTCGCAGGTGACCTTGCCGGTGCTGAACATCTATGCCGAGCAGGACCATCTGGTACCGCCGGACGCCTCGCGCGCGATGCGTGGGCGCCTGGGCACGGACGACTACACCGAGTCCAGTTTCCGCGGTGGCCACATTGGTATCTATGTGTCCGGCCGCGCCCAGCGCGAAGTGCCGGCCACGATCGATGGCTGGTTGAAGGCGCGTGACCTGTAGAGTCGAGCCATGCTCGATTGACCTGGGGGGATGATGACGTACCGGATTTCGTTGATTCTTGCGGCACTGCTGGCAGCACAATTTGCCCACGCCGCACCCAGTGCCGATGCACGCCGGGAGATCGCCCAGCTGATTTCCAGCCTGGACGGCTCGCAGTGCCGTTTCCAGCGCAATGGCAGCTGGTACGACGGCGGCGATGCGCGCGCCCATCTGCAGCGCAAGTACGACTACCTGCTGAAGAAGGACATGGTGGACAGCGCCGAGCAGTTCATCGAGCGCGCCGCCAGCCAGAGCAGCATGAGCGGGAAGCCTTACCGCATCCAGTGCCCGGGGCAGCCTGAACAGACCGCGGCCGCCTGGTTCGGTGCGCGCCTGCAGGCGCTGCGTCTCCGCACGCCGTAGACACGGAGGCGGTGTAGAGTCGCGGCGTGCTCGACTGATTCTGCCCGCAAGCCGAGGAGACACCGCCGTGAACACCACGCCCAAGACGCTGTCGCGTTCATTGAACGACCGCATGATTGCCGGCGTGATGGGCGGCATTGCCCATCGCTTCGGCTGGAACCCCACCCTGGTGCGGATCGTGTTCGTGCTGGTATCGATCGGCTCGGCCGCCTTCCCCGGCATTCTGATCTACCTGATCCTGTGGCTGCTGATTCCGAACGAGGCGGATTGAACACCGCCGCTCGATCCTGGCCGCTCTGGCTGCGCGCGCTGCAGATGCTGGGCGCCGCATGGACGCTGCCCAACACACTGATCGGCCTGATCGGCGGCTTGGCCGGCATGCTTGGCGGCGCGACGCTGCGATGGAGCGGGCGGGACTGCGCCGTGGTGTTCGATCACTGGCCGTGGGGGCCGGGCGGTGCGATCACTCTGGGCAACGTGATCCTGCATACCGGCCATGACCTCGGCATCTGCTGCCGGACCTATGCGCATCAGGCGGGGTGGGGCGTGGAGCCGCTGATCCGGCTGGACGACCACGAGCGCGCGCACGTTTACCAGTACATGGTGCTGGGGCCGCTGTACCTGCCGGTATACCTGCTGTGCGGCGGGGTGAGTGCACGCAATCCGTTCGAACGCGCGGCCGATCATTTCGCCCGGTTCGGGCGTGGTTGGTGGCCGTAGTTTCCAGCCAACGGCGCAGCCCCTCGTGGGTGGTGATGCCTGGTTGTCAAATGCAAAACCCTCGCGCTGGTCGGTCGGGTTGGGTTCACGGCGTCCCCGGCCTACCCACCCTCCCGGCCAGCCCACAGGAAACCGGCTTTCCGCGACCAACCAAACCACCCACGAGGGGCTGCGCCGTTGGCGGGAATCCCCCACCGATTCGTTAGCCGGAAGTTAAAGATCCGTAAGCATTCTGCAGCGATTCCGCAGTCATCTGCATGCAACCGATCGTCATTAGCCTTCGTGACGTTCCAGTCAGGTTCGACGCGGTAAGCTCTTCCTTGATGAGCTCGCAGCATCGCTCATCGAGCGCAGTACGCAGTAGCAATTTGGAGGAATACATCACATGGCAATCGTTCTTTATGTCGGTGGTAGCAAGGATGGCGAGAAGGGCGTGGTGCCCTACGGCTTCAGCAAATCCCGCGCCGACACCGCGCTGGGGCCGGAGTTCTACACGGAGCGGTTCATGGAACTGCAGGGTGTCGGCAAGGTCCGCCTGATGGCCCTGGAAGGCATGCGTGACGACATCGTCATGCAGCGCGCCGCTCGCCACTACCGCTGACCGACGCAACACGCGGCAGGGCGCGCCCACCATCGCGCGCCCGCGCCGGCATCCCAGCCCCGGGCCAGTCCGAGCCCGCTCTTTGCCAGGATACCGGCGTCCAATCCGGCTTCGCCGCTGAACCTCGCCCCCTGTCAATGCCTTGTCCGGCTCCGTCGCGGATTGCCAGAATGGGGGCTTCCCGAAACGCGGCACAGACCTGAAGCAATGCACGACGCCAAGAACGCCCAGAGCGCGCTCGCCCAGCAGATCGCCCAGACCATCGCCGACGAGATCGGTGCCCAGTCCGCCCAGGTACGCGCCGCAGTCGGCCTGCTCGACGAAGGCGCCAGCGTTCCGTTCATCGCGCGCTACCGTAAGGAAGTGACCGGTGGCCTGGACGACACCCAGCTGCGCAACCTGGAAACCCGGCTGACCTACCTGCGCGAGCTGGAGGACCGCCGTGCGGCGGTGCTGGCCAGCATCGGCGAGCAGGGCAAGCTCAGTGACGAGCTGCGCAATGACATCCTGGCCGCCGACACCAAGAGCCGGCTGGAAGACCTGTACCTGCCGTACAAGCCCAAGCGCCGCACCCGTGCGCAGATCGCCCGCGAGGCCGGCCTGGAGCCGTTGGCCGATGGCCTGCTGGCCGACCCGACGCGGGACCCGCAGACGTTCGCGGCCACCTTCGTCGACGCCGACAAGGGCGTAGCCGACACCAAGGCCGCGTTGGAAGGCGCGCGCGCGATCCTGATGGAGCGCTGGGGCGAAGACGCCGCGCTGGTCGGTGAACTGCGCACCTGGCTGGGCGAGACCGGGGTGATCCGTGCCCGCGTCGCCGAGGGCAAGGAAACCGAGGGCGCCAAGTACCGCGACTACTTCGAGCATGCCGAGGCGCTGGCGAAGATTCCGTCGCATCGCTTGCTGGCACTGTTCCGTGCGCGCCGCGAGGAGATCCTGTTCCTGGAACTGGACCCGGGCAGTGATGCCGAGGCTGGCCATCAGTACGCCGAAGGACGCGTGGCGCGCAAGGCCGGCATCGCCGACCAGGGCCGCGCCGCCGACCGCTGGCTGCTGGATGCGTGCCGGCTGACCTGGCGCGCCAAGCTGCACACCCATCTGCTGCTGGACCTGTTCAACCAGGCCCGCGAAAAGGCCGAAGCCGAAGCCATCGCGGTGTTCGGCGACAACCTGAAGGACCTGTTGCTGGCGGCACCCGCCGGCCCGAAGACCGTGCTCGGACTGGACCCGGGCATCCGCACCGGCTGCAAGATCGCCGTGGTCGATGCCACCGGCAAGCTGGTCGCCACCGACACCATCTACCCGCACGAGCCGCGTCGCCAGTGGGAGCAGTCGCTGCAGACGATCAAGCAGCTGTGCGCCAAGCACAACGTGGAACTGATCGCGATCGGCAACGGCACCGCCAGCCGCGAAACCGACAAGCTGGCTGGTGAAGCGATCAAGGCCGCTGCCAACCCGAAGCTGCAGAAGGTAGTGGTCAGCGAGGCCGGGGCGTCGGTGTATTCGGCGTCCGAGTTCGCGGCCAGGGAGTTCCCGGGGCTGGACGTGTCGCTACGTGGGGCGGTGTCGATCGCCCGCCGCCTGCAGGACCCGCTGGCCGAACTGGTGAAGATCGAACCCAAGGCGATCGGTGTCGGCCAGTACCAGCACGATGTGGACCAGTACCGCCTGGCGCGCGCGCTGGATGCCCGCGTGGAGGACTGCGTGAACGCGGTGGGCGTGTACGTGAACACCGCTTCGGCTGCACTGTTGTCGCGGGTGTCCGGCCTGTCGGCCACGGTGGCCGAGAACATCGTGCGCCACCGTGATGCGAACGGCCCGTTCAAGCGCCGCAAGGACCTGCTGAAGGTCGCGCGCCTGGGCGAGAAGACCTTTGAACAGTGCGCGGGCTTCCTGCGCATTGCCGACGGTGATGAGCCGCTGGATGCTTCGGGGGTACACCCGGAAGCCTACCCGGTGGTCGAGCGCATCGTGGCCAGCACCGCGCGCCCGATCAAGGCGCTGATCGGTGATGGCAGCTTCCTGCGCGGCCTGAAGGCCGAGCAGTTCACCGATGCCACCTTCGGCGTGCCGACCGTGCGTGACATTCTCAAGGAACTGGAGAAGCCGGGCCGAGACCCACGCCCCGAGTTCAAGGCGGCACGCTTCGCCGAGGGCGTCGAGGACATCAAGGACCTGCGCGAGGGCATGGTGCTCGAGGGTGTGGTCAGCAACGTGGCGGCCTTCGGTGCCTTCGTCGATATCGGTGTGCACCAGGACGGCCTGATCCACATCTCGGCGCTTTCCGATACGTTCGTGAAGGACCCGCGCGACGTGGTCAAGGCCGGTGATATCGTCAAGGTGAAGGTGCTGGAGGTGGACGTGGCGCGCAAGCGCATCGCCCTGACCCGGCGCCTGGACGATACCCCCGGGCAAGCCACCAGCCGCCCGGGACAGCGTGATGAGCGCGGCCATGGGCAGGGTCCGCGCCGCGATGCAGGCGGCCAGAACCGCGGGCTGAACCGGGGCCAAGGCAATGGCGGCCGTCCCGCCGCGTCCGCGGCCCCGGCCAACAACGCCCTGGCCGAGGCCTTCGCGCGCGCCAAGCGCAGTTGAGGACCGCGTTCCCCGTCACACTTGATTCGTGGCGGGGGACTTGTCGATTTTCCCCGTGATTGCGCACACTTGCGCTTGAGGGGAGGCGTCCGGCCACCCCGCTGTTGCTGGGGAGGGCCATGACGCCAGCACCACCCGTTGCTCGTACCGGCGGTCGCAGCGTTCCGCTGCGGTCGGCGCCTGCCCGTGCCGGCAGGGGACCGGATTGATGCCGGGCCAGGGCACCCACGGCAATGGACTGCTGGAGCGCCGCCTGCAGGAGCTGGCGGAAGAGCGTCGCCGCCTGGCGATGATCATCGACGGTACCGCCGCGGGAACCTGGGAATGGAACGTGCAGACCGGCGAGATGCGGGTCAACGCGCGCTGGGCTGAGATCGTCGGCTACCGCCTGGAAGAGCTGCAACCCATCTGCCAGAAGACGTTCCTGAAGCTGGTCCATCCCGATGACATCGCGCTGTCCGATGCGGCGCTGGATGAGCATTTCGAAGGCCGCAGCGACAACTACGCCTGCCTGCTGCGCATGCGCCACAAGAACGGGCAGTGGATCTGGATCCAGGACCGCGGGCGGGTCTTCGAATGGGATGGGCAGGGCAAGCCGCTGTGGATGGCCGGCGCGCATGCTGACGTCACCGAGCTGCAGCAGGCGAGGCAGGACGCGGCCGAGACCCGGCAACGCCTGCAGGCCGTGGTCGATGCGTCCGATGAGGTAGCGGTGATCGCCACCGATACCGATGGCACCATCACCCTGTTCAACACGGGTGCGGAGCGCCTGCTGGGCTACAGCGCAGCGGAGGTGGTCGGCCAGCGCCGGCTCGATGCGTTCCACGATCCGGAGGAACTGAAAGCCTGGCTGGAGCCGCTGGCCGATGCCGAGGGCAACCTTCCCGACGTGTTCGAAGCGCTCAGTGCTCGCGCTGACGGGCAGACCTACTCGCGGCAGTGGACGTTGCTGCGCAAGGAGGGCCTGCCACGCCAGGTGCGCCTGTCGATCAGCCGCATGGAAGGTGCCGATGGCGCACGCATCGGCTACGTCGGCATGGCCATCGACATCACCGAGATCCTGCAGGCACGGGCTGAGGCGCGGCTGTCGGCGGAGAAGTTCGCCGGTGCATTCACGTCGGCGGCGTTGGGCATGGCGCTGGTGTCGCTGGAGGGGCGTTGGCTGGACGTCAATGATGCGCTGTGCCGGATCCTGGGTTACCCGCGCGAAGAGCTGCTGCAGGTCGACTTCCAGCGCCTGACCCATCCCGATGACCTGCAGACCGACCTGGCCCTGGTGCAGGACCTGCTGGCCGGACGGCGCAGCCATTACCACCTTGAAAAGCGCTATCTCGACCGCGACGGCCGCATCATCTGGGCGCGGCTGTCAGTGTCGCTGGTGCGCAGCGAGCATGGCCAGCCACTGCATTTCGTGTCGCAGATCCAGGACATCACCGCCCAGCGCAGCAGTGAGCAACGCCTGTTCGAGAGCGAACAGCGCAGTCGCATCACCCTGGATGCGGTGGCCGACCTGGTGCTCAGCGTCAACCTTGACGGCCGCATCGACTATGCCAACGCGGCCGCGGTACGCACCCTGGCCGGTGATGGCGCGCTGTCGCTGGCCGGGCACAGGGTGCAGGACGTGCTGGCGCTGACCACCGAGTACGCGCCCGGCTCGGTGCTGGATGTGCAGGTACTCCTGGACCCGGAAAGCAACGCGGTGGACCTGCATGCCGACCTGCTGCTGCGCCTGGGCACGGCAACGGTGCCGGTGGATCTGACGCGGGCCTGGCTGCGCGATGACGAAGGCCATGTGCGCGGCGCGGTGTGGGTGCTGCGCGACGACACCCAGCAGCGGGCGCGGCAGCGCGAAGCCCGCCACCTGGCCGAGATCGATCCACTCACCGAACTGAGCAACCGCCGCGGTTTCGAGGTGCACCTGCAGCAGGCGATCACCCGCGTCGAGCGCACCGGGCAGGCCGCCTCGCTGATGTACATCGATCTGGACCGCTTCAAGCCGGTCAACGACACCTGGGGCCACCTGGCCGGCGATGCCGTGCTGTGGGCGGTGGCCAGTGTGCTGCGACATGGTGTGCGTGATTCGGACGTGGTGGCGCGGCTGGGCGGCGACGAGTTCGCGGTGATCCTGTCCGGGTGTACGCCGCGTCGTGCCGCACGGATCGGCGGTGAGCTCCTGCAGACCCTGTCAGCGCTGTCCATTCCATGGGATCAGCACCGGCTGCGGGTCGGTGCCAGCATCGGCATCGCGCCCCTGGCGGGGGGCATGAGCGTGGACCAGGCAGTGGCCGCTGCCGATGCACAGTGCTACCGGGCCAAGGCGCTGGGGCGCAACAACGTGCAGGTGCAGGGCGAGCTGTCGGGGCTTCCAGGCGACGATGCCGATGCCGCCCAGGACTGATCTCAGCCTGTGAGAGGACGCGCGCGAATACTGCGCGCATCTCCACTCAAGCAGGTGAACCCATGAATGCCTGGAACCCGGTTGCGGTGCGCATGTTCATTCCGGCCCTGATCGGCTGGTGCCTGGCGCTGGCCACCTGCCTGCGCGCCGAACAGCTGCGCGGCGACCCGTACGCGCAGGCGTTGTTGCCCGTGCTGCAGCAAGGCGCGGTCGCGCTGCTGGTCCTGAGCCTGGCGTGCACGGTTGCAGCCTGCCTGTTGCTGTGGCGGCATGGCCGCAGCGTCGGCGGGCGTCTCGCTTCCGGCACTACACCCGTGCGGCGTCCATCAGCAGGACCCGGCACGGTGCGCGCTGGAACGCGTTGATCTGAGGCACCAGACGCTGGAAGTGCTCGCTGGCGCAATGGATATCCAGTGCGTCGCGGTCCGGCCATTGCTCGATGAAGACGAAATGCCCGGGGTCCTTCTGGTCGACGAACAGTTCATAGCCGAGGCAGAGCGGCTCTCGCTGCGTGCATGCGACCAGCTCGCGGTACAGGGGAAGCACGGTATCCACGGCATCGGGATGGATGAAATCCTCGGCGATCACTTTCAGCATGTCGGCACCTGCAGACGGGCCTTGCAGGATAGTGCCAGCGCATGGCCGGCACCTATCCTGGTCAACGCAGTACTGCGTCCGTACTGACCAGCTGCACGTCGTGCATCTGATTGAGGTAGGCCTCGTAGTAGCCCTTGTGCGAGGCACCGACGATGGCCAGCATTCGGCTGCCAGGGTGCAGGCCCAGCACGTCGCGGATGTTGGCGACCATGCGCAGGTTGCGGGTTTCCCAGTAACCGACATACATCCGGCCGAACGCCTTGGAGGACGGCTCGACGAGCGTCGCGCCGAAGTCGCTCTGGTACGCTGCCATCGCTGCCGCCGGGCTGTTGTAATCCTGATACAGCGCCATGACGCCACCGGGCTTGTCCAGATTGGCCACGAGGCGTTCATCGGCCTCCCGTCGCGCCCGCAAGTACGTATTGTTCCAGGCACCGGTGATGGCTGCACTGGCCGCCGCCTTATCCTCCGCCGGTGTGGGAGAATCGGCCGTGTGGTCGTCCACGGCCCACAGCCGTTCATGCCCGAGGCGGGCGGCAACGACGGCGGCGATCAGGCTGGTTTCATTGCGGCGGACCAGGCCTTTGCCGAGGATCTCGACCAGGGCCGGCGTCAGCCCATCGCCGGCTTTGCGCTCGGACGCAGGCAGGCGCAGCCATTGCACCTGCGCCGAGCCGCGTTCGCCCGCAGCCAGGAACAATGCGGCGAGCCGACGACGCTGGGCGGGCGTCGGCTCGTCCGGCCAGGTCGCAAGCAGGCGCTCGGCCTGGGCGTTCGCTGAAGGCACGTCCAGGCCGGTGGCAGCCTGCGCAGCGGTGGTGTCGAAGCAGTAGGTGGCCACGCTCTCCGCATAGCGTTCCGGGTAGCGACGCATGGAATCGCACTGGAGGCCGGACAGGTCTTCGGTGGCGATCAGCCCGGGCTTCCAGGCGACCAGTCGCTGCAGCAACGGTTCAAGCAAGGCGGGCTGGAAGGACTTGGGCAGGCCGGACAGGTGGGCGGTGCCCAGTACCAGTACCTCGTTCGGTCGCCCTGCAGGCGGCCCCTTCAGCTGGTCCGGCTGGAAGGCGGGCCGATAGGTGGCATCGGCAGCGAGGGCGCCGGTACTGCACAGGCCCAGGATCAGGAAGCTGGCCAAGCGTGGGAACATGCGATCTCCGTGTCAGTGAGCGTCCTGCGGTTCGCTGCATGCTGGCCATTTTCACCTGCCATGGAATCGCCCGTTGGTCATGCAAACCTTTTGGGCTTGAACTGCATCGGCGTGCCGGGCAAGGCTATGCCCAGTGACGGCGGCAACGCGCGATATGTTCCGTGACGACACCCCGTGCCCCGCCGAGCGTGAGCAGAATGTGAAGTACATCGCGATTGTCTACCGCGTCCCTGCAGCCGCATCTGAAGTTGCGACGGACGTCGCGTAATCCGGCTAAAGCCACCGATCGCCTCGCCGATACTCCCTCTGGATCCCGCTCCGGTCACCCGCCGCAGGACCCCAGGCCGTCCCCGATGGGCGGCCCGCGCTGTGTGTTCCGCCGCTCCCAGATGCCGATCGCACCCGCAGCAGACGTTCGTGGCAGTCGCTCGAGAGGTGCCGGTTGGCACCTGTAGTCCCTGGCACCTGAAGTTGCCGCCGGGCATCCCGCCCGTCGGGTCGCAACCGCTTACCGGACACCGAGGATCAGACAATGCTCATTCCAGGCTTCACGGCGGGCGCGCAGGCGCCGGCCGAGCTGCATACCCGTTGGTCGCCGTGGCGTGCCCTGCTGGGCGCGCTGGCTCCCCAGCACCGCACCGGCGCCGAGGCCGTGTCCGATGGCCGTGCCGAGCTGGAAGCCCAGGTCGCGGCGCTGCACCGGGTCCAGGCGGTCATCGAGTTCGCCCTCGATGGCACCATCCTGCAGGCCAATGACAACTTCCTGCAGGCGATGGGCTACCGGCTGGAGGAGATCCAGGGAAAGCATCATTCCCTGTTCGTCGATCCCGAGCAGGCGCGCAGCGCCGAGTACCGCGAGTTCTGGGCGCGGCTGGGGCGTGGCGAATATGACGCTGGCCAGTACCGGCGCTTCGGCAAGGGCCAGCGCGAGATCTGGATCCAGGCCTCGTACAACCCGGTGCTGGACCGGCAGGGGCGGCCTTACAAGGTGGTCAAGTTCGCCACCGACATCACTGCGCAGAAGCTGCAGGCAGCCGACTCGGCCGGGCAGCTGGCGGCGATCGACAAGTCGCAGGCGGTGATCGAGTTCGGCATGGACGGCCGCATCCTTTCGGCCAACGACAACTTCCTGGCCGCCACCGGCTACAGCCTGGACGACGTGCGTGGCCAGCACCACTCGCTGTTCGTCGAGCCCGAGTATCGTGGCAGTGCCGAGTATCGCCAGTTCTGGGAGAAGCTCGGCCGTGGCGAATACGATGCCGGCCAGTACCGGCGCCTCGGCAAGGGCGGGCGCGAGGTCTGGATCCAGGCGTCCTACAACCCGATCCTGGATCTCAACGGAAAGCCGTTCAAGGTGGTCAAGTACGCCACCGACATCACCGCGCAGGTGCATGAGAACCAGGCCATGCAACGTGCCGTGGCGCAGACCCGTGAAGTGGTGGCGGCCGCGAAGGAGGGCGACCTGACCCGGCGCGTGGCCACTGCCGACAAGAACGGGCCGATCGCCGAGCTGTGCGAAGGCGTGAATTCGTTGGTGGAGGCGATGGCCGCGATCATCGCCCAGATCAAGTTCGCCGCCGACACCATCGCCGTCGGTGCCACCGAGATCGCGCAGGGCAACAGCGATCTGTCGCAGCGCACCGAGCAGCAGGCCGCGTCGCTGGAGGAGACCGCGGTGTCGATGAAGGGCCTGGCCGAGACCGTGCAGCGCACCGCGACCAACGCACGGCAGGCCAGTCAGCTGGCCGGTGGTGCTGCTGATGTCGCTGCCCGCGGTGGCAACGTGGTGCACGAAGTGGTCGAGACCATGGTCGTGATCAACGCGTCCTCGCGGCGCATCGTCGACATCATCGGCGTGATCGACGGCATTGCTTTCCAGACCAACATCCTTGCGTTGAACGCGGCGGTGGAAGCAGCGCGTGCGGGCGAACACGGGCGTGGCTTCGCCGTGGTCGCCACCGAGATCCGCGAACTGTCGCAGCGCTCGGCCAGTGCCGCGAAGGAGATCAAGCAGCTGATCGATGCGTCGGTGGCCAATGTCGGCGCCGGTACCGCGCAGGTTGAGAGCGCCGGACGCACCATGGACGAGATCGTGGTCAATGTGCGCCGTGTCAGTGATCTGATGTCCGAGATCAGCACGGCCGCGCAGCAGCAGAGCGACGACATTCAGCAGATGAATCATGCCGTCGATCTGATCGATCAGGGCACCCAGCAGAACGCCGCGCTGGTCGAGGAAGCCTCGGCCGCAGCGCGCAGCATGGAAGAGCAGTCGGCGCAGCTGCTGCAGACGGTGGCCAGCTTCCGGGTGCAGGGCGGGGCCGGGCACCTGCACGGTGGGGCGGTGCTGCGCGCGGTCTAGGCCCGGCGGTCGGAGTGCTGTTCCCCGGCCTTGTTGGGCGGCCTGCTCATGTGCAACCTGCCAGGCTACGCCGATGCTGATGGTCACATGGGCCTCAGCGGCGGGCAGCGCGGTGGCTTCCACGGCGGCGCGCAGGCGCTCGCAGGGCGGCGATGAATTCCTCGCCGCCGTCGCGGGCCAGCAGGTCATCACCGCGTTGCGGGCAGCCGTCGAGGATCGCGGCAGCCGCCTGCAGGTTGTTGGCGTCCCAGCGCCCGGCGCTGATCGGATGCGTCAGGCAGATGGCGGGCGATCTGCAGCGCCATCGCCCGTTCGGAAACGTCGCCCCAGCTGGTGTGCTCGATCACGCCTGGCAGCGAGAAGTAGTGGGACCGGGCGACGGCGTCGGACGCCCGCAGGAGGGGCAGCGCGCGGGCAGGGCATGCTGGGGCATGCTTGCCAGTGTCGGGCGCTCGGACCCGGGAAATGCAAAAAGCCAGGTCATGGACCTGGCCTTTGATGCAGTGGTGCCGGTGAAAGGACTCGAACCTTCATGGGGTCACCCCCGGCTGATTTTGAGTCAGCTGCGTATACCATTCCGCCACACCGGCAGGCAGCGTGCGAGTGTAACCGAGGTCGGCAGGCGATGCATAGTAGGAGGGCCTATGAGGGCGGTTCCTGTCGGCATTGGCCCCTTGATAGCTATACTCCCAGCGTGCAATTGCCTCCAGGAGCGGTAGCCGATGACAGTGTTGCAGGACCTGAGGGTGCTGGTGGTCGAGAACGACGAAATGAGTGCGGCCCTGCTGCAGATGCAGTTGGTGCATGCCGGCGCGACTGTGGTCGGGCTTGCAGCGAGCGTGTCCGAAGCCCTGCAGCTGCTGGAGCAGAGCACCCCGGACGTGGCCCTGCTGGACTACCGGCTGGCCCGCAACGAGACCAGTGAACCGGTGGCTGCAGCGCTTTCGGCACGTGGCATTCCGTTCGTGCTGGCCACCGGAACGCTGGCCGAGCAGCTGCCAACACCGATGTTGGCCGGCCTGTTGCTGGTCAAGCCCTACCTGTCGGCCGATCTGTCACGCGCGCTGGCGCGTGCGGTGGGTCGCTCCAGCGTCAAGGCCTGAGCCGTCCGCCACGGACCTGCAGGGGATACTGCCGGGGGGGGAATGCTCGCGTCTGCGATGTTCGGCGGCAACCCCTGATCCAGGAACCCCGCCCAGGCGGGGTTTTTCAATTGCGTCCGGCGCTCAGCCCGCTTCCTTGTACACGTAACGGATCTCCTCGCGGTCGTCGAGGATGCGGTACTGGCGCGCCAGGTCATCCGGTTCGGGGTTGAGCCAGGCGTCGAGGTGTTCCTTGCGGATCGGCACTACGCCGCGGTCATGCCCGGCAGCGGCGACGTCGCTGGGCGGTGCGTCGGTGATCGTGGCAAACGACAGCAGGCGGCCTTCCGGTCCTTCCCATTCTGCCCAGAGGCAGGCCAGCAGCAGGTCGCGCGGCGGATCGGGACGGAATTCGAGTACCACGTCCTGTTCCTTTTCGTCGGCACCGAGGGTGCGGCCGGCGATGGCGTGGCGGGGCACGTGCTCGTAGAACGCCTGTACCACCACCACGCCATGGCGCAGTCCGAACGCACCCCGCCAGTAACCTTCCAGGCTGTCGCGCCGCGCATTGTAGGTGCCGGGGTAAAGCACGTCGTTGCGCGCCGGCTTGTCCGGCAGCCGGCACTGGTAGCGCATCGGCCTGATCACGCGCTGGCCGTTCTCGCTGACCATCACCGGTGCGTAGGTGCCGGGGAAAATGCGGTTGTCACGCGGCAGCAGCTGCACCCGATGCAGGTCTTCCAGCCGGGCCTGTGCGCGCTCGATGCGGTTGCCGGCCACGCGCAGGTCGTTGCGCGCCTTCTGCGTGGGCCGGGTGGCCAGCGTGGCATGGGCAATATCGCGTCGTTCGCGTTGCCGGGCCAGTTCGGCCTCCAGTGCCTGTTGCTCCTGCGCATGCCATTGCTGGATCTTCGCCACGATGTCCCGCCCCTGTTCGGTACGCGCACCGGCGAATCCGTCATCCATCGCCTTCGGGGTCTTCGGCCGCTTCTTGCCCGGATCGTGTGCGTACAGCTCGGCGAAGTCCTCCAGCGACAGGATGGCGCCGAACTCGCGTACCAGCTTGGCGTAGTCAGCGCGGATCAGGGCGGAATAGCACATGGGACTCTTTGGGCCTGGGTCGCAGCGGCTGCGACGTGGATGCGGCAGGATAGCCCGACCCATCCGGAGATGCCGCATGAATGGTTCCATCACCTGCCAGTTCCGCGAAGCCGTACCCACGGTCGAGGACTACTGCCAGTTGCGCGTGCTCGCAGGCCTCAGCGCCAAGTCCCGCGAAGCAGCCGCCCGCGCGCTGCCCAATACGTTGTTCGGCGTGTGCGCTTACCAGGGTGCAGAACTTGTGGCGATGGGCCGTATCGTCGGCGATGGCGGCTGCCACCTGCAGGTCTGTGATATCGCGGTGCTGCCGCGTTTGCAGGGGCAGGGCCTGGGCAAGGAAGTGATGCGGCGGCTGGACGGCTGGATGCAGGCCAACCTGCCGCCGTCGGCTTACGTCAGCCTGCTGGCCGATGGCGAGGCGCATCGGCTGTATGCACAGTTTGGTTTCGCACCGACTGCGCCGGCATCGATCGGGATGTATCGGCGGTTCTGAGCCGTGGGCGGGGTGAAGCCATCCACGCATGGCGTGGATCTACCCGGGCCCTGCAGTAGATCCACGCCATGCGTGGATAGGGCCTTCCCAGGAATCACAGGCAAAGAAAAACCCCGACCGGAGTCGGGGTTTTCAAGAATTGGCGTCCCCACGGGGATTCGAACCCCGGTCGCCACCGTGAAAGGGTGATGTCCTAGGCCTCTAGACGATGGGGACGCACGAAAACTTCAAGTTGTAGATCCTTCGACGGCCTAATGTCGAGGTGGTGGAGCCAAGCGGGATCGAACCGCTGACCTCCTGCATGCCATGCAGGCGCTCTCCCAGCTGAGCTATGGCCCCATGAAACATCGGATATCTGCCGGGAGCAGAGTCCGTTTTGAAACTGGCGTCCCCACGGGGATTCGAACCCCGGTCGCCACCGTGAAAGGGTGATGTCCTAGGCCTCTAGACGATGGGGACGCACGAAAAACTTCAAGTTGTAGAACTTTCGACGGCCTAATGTCGAAAGTGGTGGAGCCAAGCGGGATCGAACCGCTGACCTCCTGCATGCCATGCAGGCGCTCTCCCAGCTGAGCTATGGCCCCGTGTTACCGAGCCGCCTATCATACCTGCGTGTTCACGTTTGTGGAAGTTTTTTTTGAACTTTTTCGTCCCGGTTCAACCGTTGCCACCAAGGGCAGGGGAACCGCAACGCCACAACCTGAATGCCAGTAGGCGGTGAACAAAAAAGACCCGGTTATCGGCCGGGTCCTCGTTGTTCGTGATGAGTGGCGTCCCCACGGGGATTCGAACCCCGGTCGCCACCGTGAAAGGGTGATGTCCTAGGCCTCTAGACGATGGGGACGCAATTCTCATCAATGTTCTTTAGCGACCTTTCGACGGCCTAATGCCGAAAGATTGGTGGAGCCAAGCGGGATCGAACCGCTGACCTCCTGCATGCCATGCAGGCGCTCTCCCAGCTGAGCTATGGCCCCACGTCGCTGAGGAGCGAAATAATAGCCTTGCCCCAGAGGGTTGGCAAGCATTTGTTGCACTTTTCTTCACGTGCGTTGCGAGGGGGGCGACGATCGCAGGTACTCAGTCGGCGCCGTCGGTCAGCGCCGCCAGGATCGGGCACTGATCCAGGGTGCCGTGGCCGGGGCAGGCGTCGACCAGCTGCGAGAGCGCGCTGTGCATGCGTTGCAGTTCAGCCATGCGCTGCGCGATGTCCTGTAGGCGGGCCTGTGCCGCGTCGCGCACGCTGCCCATGTCCTGCGGGTGGCGATCACTGAGTGCCAGCAGTTCGGCGATTTGTTCCAGGCTGAAGCCCAGCGTCTTGGCGCGGCGGATGAAGCGCAGCCGGCGCAGGTCCTGCTCACCGAAGATGCGGTAGCCCCCGGCCGAGCGTGCCGCGGTGGGCAGCAACTGCAGGCGCTCGTAGTAGCGCACGGTATCGATCGGTACGCCGGCCTGGCGCGCCAGTTGACCAATGTTCATGGCGGATTCCTGCGGATGCTGCCGGTCATTCTGAAGCCTGGAGTCAGGTCCAGGGTCAAGCTCCCGTCGCTGACGGCGCATTCAGCGCACTTTGCAACTTTCTTCATAGCCCCGCCGTCGTGGCAGTTCCTACCCTGCGCCTGAACCGGCCGCTGGATGGCCTGCAACGAACCGAGGAGATGCTCTGTGGAAGGATTCAGGAACGAGGGATTCGTAGAGGTCGCGGTGGTCGAGTACCCGGGAGGGGACCCGTCGGCGGCCTCAGTGCTGACCGAAATGGCACACGTCGCCAACCGGCTTGCCCAGCAGCAGCGTCGCCCGTTCAAGCGTGTCCTGGTGACCCGCTGGGTCGTGCCAGCCAGCCAGACCGGCGTGCATCGCATTGCCGGCGCGGAGATGCTCGAGGCGGACATTCCCGCCGTGATCGCCGTGCCTGGCCAGATCAGTCAAGGCGTCTGCCTGCGCGCCGATGAGGTCCTGCTGGATTGGCTGCGCGCGCATTACGATGGCGGCAGTCTGCTGGCAGCTGCCAGCGATGGTGTCAGCATGCTGGCACGCGCGGGTCTGCTTGCCGGGCGCACCGTCAGTGGGCCGGACCTCGGGCGCCATCCGGGCCTGCAGGGGCAGTCGGCCAGCTGGGTGCCCAGTGAGCGCGCGCTGGTCGACGACGGTGATCTGCTGACAGTGGCCGGTTCCCAGGCCTGGCGCTTCCTCGCCCTGCGGCTGCTGTACCGGCTGCACGGCCAGGGCGTAGCGAGTTCCGTGGCGCAGCAGTTGGGGATCACGGTGCCCGCGGCGATCCAGCAGGATCTGGAGCGTTTCAGTGCCAACTTCGCCCACGGCGATCGCGACGTACTGAAGGCGCAACGCTGGCTGCATACCACCGCTGCGCGTGGGGCCACGCTCGGAGCGATCTGCGAGGTTTCCGGACTGGAGCCACGGACTCTGCAGCGGCGCTTCCTGAAGGCCACCGGCCTGCGTCCGATCGAGTATTGCCAGCGGTTGCGTATCGCCAAGGCGCAGACATTGCTGCAGCAGGGGGCGGGTATCGATGAAGTGGCCTGGGGCGTGGGCTATGCAGACCAGAGCGCATTCCGCCGCCTGTTCCTGCGCATTGTCGGAATGACGCCGGCCAACTATCGCCGGCAGGTCAACAACAAACGGCGCGAACGGCCGCTGTTGTCGTCGGTGGCGGGCAGCCTGCGCGGGCTGCAACCGGCGCCTGGCATGCAGATGCCGCGCAGCGCGGCCTGAAGCCGGCGTTGGGCGTCGCACTTGCAACCTGGGCGCGACGCTTTGACCATGCAGGCAACGAGATGATGGGACAGGTGGGTTGATGTCGAGTGTTGGACCGGTGCCGATGCCGGTGGTGCTGATCCTGATGTGCGTGCTGCTGGCCATGGCGGTGGCACACCTGTGGCCGCGGCCGAAGGACGGGATGGCAGTGCCTTCCGGGGCCAGCCTGGTCCTGGACATGTTGCTGATCGGCCTGCTGTGTGGACGCATCAGCTTCGTGGTCTTGAACTTCGCGCTCTACCGTGAGGCCCCCTGGAGCATCCTGCAGATCGCCGACGGTGGGTATCACCTTGCAGTCGTGCTGGTTGCGGGCTTGGCGTGGGGCACCTGGCGGCTGCGGTTGTGGCGCGCGTTACGTGCGCCGGTGTTGGCGGGGGCGCTGGTGGGTGTGGTGCTGTGGGCGGCGGGCAGCCACCTGCTGGCAACATGGCAGGAGCAGCGGATGCCGCTGCCGGCGGTACAGGTGGCCGATCTGCAGGGGCGCAGGATCGACCTGCAGCAATTCCGTGGCAAACCGGTGGTGCTGAATCTCTGGGCCAGCTGGTGTGGTCCCTGCCGTCGCGAGATGCCGGTACTGGCATCCGCACAGCAGACCCACACTGACGTGCAGTTCGTGTTCCTCAACCAGGGAGAAACCCTGGACGAAGTGAAGGGTTTCATCGCATCCGAACAGCTCCGGCTGGGCAATGTATTGCTGGACGATACCGCCTCGGCGTCAACCGTGCTGGGTGTACAGGCCTATCCATCGACGCTGTTCTTCGACGCCGAAGGCCGCCTGCGTGAACTGCACCTTGGCGAACTGACGGCGGCGGGTCTTGAACACAAACTGCGCCGGCTGCGGTAGCCTGCGCGGGCATCTCACTACGGAGTTCCCATGTTGTCGACTTCCCTGCGCATCGCTTCGGCGGTGCTGTTGCTGCCGGTCATGCTGGCATTGGCCGCCTGCAGTCAGGCCCAGACCCCGCCAGGCAAGGCAACGGCAGCGCCGGCAGCGAGCGCTCAGGCCCCAGCGGCCAAGGGCGAGCGCCCCGCAGTGCTGAAAGGCATCGAGAAGCACGGTTTTGAAGTCGTTGCCGAGTTCGATGCACCGGGTGGCCTGCGTGGATTCGCTGGCGTGGTGGGTGGGCAGCAACCGGCCGCAGCCTATGTCACCGCCGACGGCAAGCATGTGCTGGTAGGCAGCCTGTTCGATGCCGAGGGCAACGACGTGGCCGCCGAGGCGGTGGAGAAGCTGGTTTCAGCACCGATGTCGGCCAGGATGTGGACCAAGCTGGAGGCCAGTGCCTGGGTGCGTGACGGCAAGGCCGATGCGCCGCGCGTGGTCTATACCTTCAGTGATGCCAACTGCCCGTACTGCCACAAGTTCTGGGAAGCAGCGCGTCCGTGGGTCGACGCCGGCAAGGTGCAGTTGCGCCACATCATGGTCGGCGTGATTCGCGAGGACAGCCCGGCCAAGGCTGCGGCCATCCTGTCTGCGCGTGACCCGAGTGCGGCCTTGCTGGAAAACGAACACCAGTTCGACCGTGGTGGCATCAAGGCCCTGCCGAGCATCAGCCGCGAGATCGCCGCCAAGCTCGACGCCAACCAGGTGCTGATGATTGAAATGGGCTTCCAGGGCACGCCGGGCATCCTGTTCCAGGATGCACAGGGCCAGGTGCAGCGTCGCGCCGGCCTGCCACAGGGCGCTGACCTGCAGACGGTGCTGGGCCCACGCTGATCGGCACCCATGTCGTGATGCGACACCACAGGCCCGCATGGCAGCATGCGGGCCTGTTGCGTTTCGTCACTTGTGCGGGTGATGCAGGCTGCGCACCACCTGTTCGTCGTCACGTCTGAATCGTGACTGACATCAAGCATCGCGCCTTGATTCCAATCAAGGCCAAAAACGACAGGCGGACTAGCCTGTGACGCATGGAATACAGCGTCAACGCGCCAGGGATGCCGCGCCTGACACGCCCTGAACCGGGGCAGTCGGCACAGCCATTCACGACGTTCTCACTCCTTGGTTGTTACCCAGACTGCTGCGGTCGCCACCTCTCCGGCAGTGCGGCCCTGATGGCGTCGATATCGGTACGGGCGGGGCAGTGTCATCGTCCTGTTGCCTGCCACGCGCAGGCTGGCCGGTGTCGTCGACGCAGTACCCGCATTTCCAGCAACGGCAACGCAACGTCGGAGCTGCGCCTGCGCGCGCGCCGTCAGTGCGCTGCGAATGTTCGTCCAGGGAGGATGCAATGCGCTTTGCGGTACTGAGTCTGGCCTGCCTGACCGCGCTGGCGGTCACGCCAGCATATGCGCAGCAGAATGGCCAGGAGGATGCGCACGCATTGCGCCAGGAAATCGCTGCCATGCGGCAGGCACTGGAGGGCATGCAGAAGCGCCTGGATCAGCTCGAACAACGCGAGGGCGCTGTCGCGGCCGCTGCGCAGGTAGCGGCGCCGGTGACACCACCTGGCAGCAGCGCCAACCTGCTGCATCCCACCCAGGTGCCGGGTGTGGCGCAACCGGTGCTGCCGCAGCGCGAATCGGTGGCCGATCCCTCAACGGCGGCCTCGCGTCCCGACAGCGCTGCTGGGCCGACCGACCCGGATCTGAAGGGCTTCTTTGCCATTCCAGGTACTGACACGGTGATCCGCATTGGCGGCTATGCCAAGCTCGATGCGATTGCAGATTCGCGTGCGGCCGGTGACGAGGATCAGTTCATCCCTTCGTCGATGCCGGTGGGCGGCAGCCATCGCGATGTTTCCAATTTCAACATCCACGCCAAGCAGACCCGCTTCAGCTTCGAGGCGCGGCGCCCGACCACGCACGGCAACCTGCGCTTCTACCTGGAGAATGATTTCTTCGGCAGCAGCGATGGCTACGCGTTCCGCCTGCGCCACGCGTATGGCCAGCTTGGCAATACCTATGCCGGCTACGGTTACTCCAGTTTCATGGACCCGGACAGCCTGCCCGACACGCTCGACTTCGCCGGTCCCGGCGGCGCCGGCTATCTGCTGGTGGCCGGCATCCACCACAGCTTCGCGATGGGCAAGGGCAACACCCTGACGCTGGCCGCCGAAGACCCCAAGACCGAACTGGCCGGTGCCAGTGATGAACGGGCCGCAGTGAACCGGCTGCCGGATGTGACCGTGACCGCACGCATGGAGCGTGACTGGGGCCATCTTCAGCTGGGCGCGGTGGCGCGCAGCCTGGCCTATGACGGTGAGGGCGAGCGCGACCGGCGCATGGCCGGCGGCCTGCAGTTCAGTGGCTCGGCATCGGTAGGCGAGCGCGATCTGTTGCTGTTCGGCGCGCTCGGCGGGCGCGGCCTCAGCCGCTACACCGCGGACCTGACCGGCTCCGGGCTGGACGCGGTGGTCGGTGCCGATGGCCGTCTCGACGCGCTGGACCTGCACGGCGGCTTCGTCGGCTACACGCATTACTGGTCCGAGCTATGGCGTTCGAACCTGATCTTCGGCCAGCTGACCCTGGAGCGGAACGCGGCACTCGCTGCCGACGCCTTCCGGCAGAGCCGATACGGCGTGTTCAACCTGATCTGGAGCCCGGCGCCGTCGTGGACGATGGGCATGGAGCTGCTGTACGGCCGCCTGGAACAGCAGGGCGGCGCGCGCGGCGACACGGTCCGGGTGCAGGGCAGCCTGCAATACAACTTCATCAAGTAAGCGCCAGCGGCGTTACGCCAGCGCAACCGTCCCCACGCCCGGCCGCACCGGGCTCATGCCAGTACAGGAGATTGTCATGGCAGAAGCAAAGAAAATCGGGGTGGTCGGAGCCACCTTCCTCGTCGCCGGCAACATGATGGGCTCAGGCGTGTTCCTGTTGCCGTCCAGCCTGGCCAAGATCGGTACCGCATCGATCTGGGGCTGGCTGATCACCACGGCCGGTGCGCTGTTGCTGGCCTTCGTATTCGCCAAGCTGGGCAAGCTGGCGCCGAAGGCGGGCGGTCCGTATGCCTATGCGCGTGACTGGTTCGGGCCTTACATGGGCTTCCAGACCAATACCATCTACTGGTTCGCCAACTGGATCGGCAACGTTGCCATACCGATCGCCGCGGTGGGCTACTTCAGCTACTTCTTCCCGATCCTGTCCGAGCCGCTGGTGCGCTGCATCGCGGTGCTGATCCTGGTGTGGGCGCTGAGCTTTGCCAACGTGATCGGCCCGGCCTTCGTCAGCCGTGTGCAGACGGTCACCACCAGTTTCGCGCTGGTGCCGATCCTGGGCATCGCCATTTTCGGCTGGTTCTTCTTCGATGCCGACATTTTCAAGGGCGCCTACAACGTGTCCGGTGAGTCCAACTTCGGTGCGATCTCCAGTGCCGCGGCACTGACCCTGTGGGCTTTCATCGGTGTCGAATCGGCTTCGGTCACGGCTGGCGTGGTCGAGAACCCGGAGAAGAACGTGGCCCGTGCCACTCTGGCCGGTGTGTTCCTGGCTGCCATCGCCTACATCGCCAGTTCCTCAGTGATCATGGGCATGGTGCCCAATGGCGAGCTGCAGACCTCCGACGCGCCGTTCGCGCTGGCGGCGGCCAAGGCGGTCGGCGGCTGGGGCGGCGCGCTGGTCAGCCTGTGCGCCTTCATCGGCGCCGCCGGTTCGCTGGGCGGCTGGATCCTGCTGACCGCGCAGAGTGCCAAGGCGGCCTCGGATGATGGCCTGTTCCCGAGCATCTTCAGCAAGACCAACAAGGACGACGTGCCGGTCAAGGGCGTGCTGATCGTGGCGGTGCTGATGACCCTGGCGGTGCTGGTGACGTCCACCTCGGAAACCGCGTCGGCCCAGTTCGACGTGATCACGTCGGCGGCCGTGGTGCTGACCCTGCTGCCCTACATCTACTCGTGCGTGGCCTGCTACTTCGTGGTCGAGCGTTCGCACACCCTGGTCCATACCGGTGCGTTCTGGACCCTCACCAGCCTGACCGTCGTGTACTGCCTGTGGGCGATCTACGGCTCGTCGGGAACCATCGTGCAGTACGCCTTCCTGTTCGTGCTGTTCATCACCGTGTTCTATCCCTTCTTCAGCGAGGAGCGCCGTCAGCAGCGGCAGCGCGCCCGCGAGGCATCGGCCATCAGCGCCGGCGCCCAGCGTTCCTGAGTTCGACAAGGAGAATCAACGTGTACTTCAAGTCCCTGGACTACCCGGTCATTGTCATCGACAACGACTACGAGTCGCCGCGCATCGGCGGCATCCTGATCCGCGCCCTGGTGGAAGAGCTGCGCAGCAACGACCAGCGGGTGCTGTGCGGGCTGAACCTGGATGATGCGCGTGCCGGAGCCCGTACCTACGTGGCGGCCTCGGCGGTGCTGATCTCGATCGATGGCAGCGAAGAGGTGGATGGCGAGTTCCAACGCCTCACCGCCTTCCTGCGCGAGCAGAGTGCGCGCCGCGCCAACCTGCCGGTGTTCCTGTACGGCGAGCGCCGCACCATCGAAAAGGTGCCGAGCAAGCTGCTCAAGTACATCCACGGCTTCATCTTCCTGTTTGAAGACACCAAGAGCTTCATCTCGCGGCAGGTGATGCGCGCGGCCGAAGACTACATGAAGAATCTCTTGCCGCCGTTCTTCAAGGCGCTGATCCATCATGCGGCAGAGTCGAACTACTCCTGGCATACGCCGGGCCATGCAGGCGGCGTGGCATTCACCAAGTCGCCGGTCGGCCGTGCGTTCCACCAGTTCTACGGCGAGAACACCCTGCGCAGCGATCTGTCGATCTCGGTGCCGGAGCTGGGCTCACTGCTGGATCACACCGGCCCGATCAAGGATGCCGAGGAAGAGGCGGCGCGCAACTTCGGTGCCGACCATACCTTCTTCGTCACCAATGGCACCTCCACCGCCAACAAGATCGTCTGGCATGGCACGGTGGCCCGCGGCGACGTGGTGTTCGTCGACCGCAACTGCCACAAGTCGCTGCTGCACGCGCTGATCATGACCGGCGCGGTGCCGGTGTACTTCACCCCAAGCCGCAACGCACACGGCATCATCGGCCCGATCAGCCTGGATCAGTTCACACCGGAATCGCTGCAGCAGCGCATCGCCGCCAACCCGCTGGCCAGCCAGGCCTACAAGGCCGGTTCCAAGCCGCGCATTGCGGTGGTGACCAACTCGACCTACGACGGCCTGTGCTACAACGCCGAGAAGATCGCCGACGAAATCGGCAGCGCGGTCGACTTCCTGCACTTCGACGAAGCCTGGTACGCCTACGCCGCGTTCCATCCGTTCTATGAGAACCACTACGGCATGGCCAAGGGCAAGCCGCGCGAGCAGGATGCGATCATCTTCACCACACATTCCACCCACAAGTTGCTGGCCGCGTTCTCGCAGGCGTCGATGATCCACGTACGCAACTCGGCGCAGCGCGACCTGGATGCCGAGCGCTTCAACGAGTCGTTCATGATGCACACCTCGACCAGCCCGCATTATGGGGTGATCGCGGCCTGTGACGTGGCCTCGAAGATGATGGAGGGCGAGGCCGGCCGTTCGCTGGTGCAGGAAATGCATGACGAGGCAATCGCCTTCCGCCGCGCGATGCTGCACGTGCGTGACGACCTCGGGCGCGACGATTGGTGGTTCAGTGTCTGGCAGCCGACCAAGGTCGAGCGCAGCCTGGACAAGGGCGATACGCCGGCTCCGCTGGTGGCCAAGCGCGAGGAGTGGTACCTGCAGCCGGATGCGCACTGGCATGGCTTCGAGAATCTGGTCGATGACTACGTGCTGATCGACCCGATCAAAGTGACCCTGCTGACCCCGGGCCTGGCGATGGACGGCAGCATGGGCAAGCTGGGCATTCCGGCGGCGGTGCTGAGCAAGTTCCTGTGGGGCCGCGGCATCACTGTGGAGAAGACCAACCTGTATTCGGTGCTGTTCCTGTTCTCGATGGGCATCACCAAGGGCAAGTGGAGCACGCTGGTCACCGAGCTGATGGCCTTCAAGGAGCTGTACGACTGCAACGCGCCGTTGAGCCAGGCATTGCCGACGCTGGCGGCGGACTATCCGATTGCCTACGCTGGCTGGGGACTGCGTGACCTGTGCGATGCATTGCACGCGTTCAACCAGGAATTCGAGGTCGCCAAGGTGATGCGCGAGATGTACGTGGATCTGCCGACGCCGGTGATGACCCCGGCCGATGCCTACAACCACCTGGTGAAGGGCGAGATCGAGCGGGTCGACATCGAGCAGCTCAGTGGTCGCGTCGCGGCGACCATGCTGGTGCCGTATCCGCCGGGCATTCCGACCATCATGCCGGGCGAGCGATTCGGCGACAGCGACGAACCGATCATCCAGTCACTGCGTATTGCCCGTGAACAGAATGCGCGCTTCCCGGGCTTCGAGTCGGATGTGCACGGGCTCATCATCGAGCACGATGGCGATGTGACCTCGTACAGGGTGGAGGTGCTGAAGGCCTGACCGGCGACGGTCGGCCCTTCGGCGAGCGATGGATACCGCGCGCGAGCAACGCATCCTGAAATTCTCCATCGGGGTGACCATCGCGGTGAGCGCGGTCGGCTTCATCGGTGGCCTGCTGGTGGGATCGCAGGCCATCCTGTTCGACGGCGTGTACAGCCTGGTCGACGTTGCCTTGACCCTGGTGTCGTTGTCGGTACTGCGGCTGGTGGCGCGGGAGCAGAGCCCGCGCTTCCAGTACGGCTATTGGCATCTGGAGCCGATGGTCGAGGCACTCGGCGGGGTGATCCTGTCGCTGGCCTGCGTGTACGCGCTGGCCAACGCGGTCATCGGCTTGACCACGGGCGGGCACGAAGTGAAATTCGGGCCCGCGCTGTGGTGGGCGGCGCTGCTGAGTGCCAGCAACCTGGCAATGGCGACGTTCGTCGCGCAGCGTGCGCGGCGCCTGCGCTCGGCGTTGTTGTGGCTGGATGTAAGAGGCTGGCTGCTGGGTGGATTGATGAGCCTGGCGGTGGTGCTGGCCTTCGTGCTGGCCCTTGTCCTGCATGGCGGCAAGTGGCACCACTGGGTCCCGTACCTGGATTCGATCGTGCTGGCGTTGATCAGCCTGGCGGTACTGCCAGTGCCGGCGCGCAGTGCATGGAAGGCCATGCGCGAAGTGCTGCAGGTGGCGCCGGATGACCTGGACCGGCGCGTGCAGCAGGTAATGCAGGCATTCGTGTCCGAGCGTGGCTATGCCGGTTTCACCAGCCACGTGGCGAAGATGGGGCGGATGCGCTTCATCGAGATCCATGTGCTGGCAGACCCCGGTACGCCATTGGGCTCGGTGGGCGAGGTCGATGCGATGCGCGATGAGATCGCCGTGCGGCTGGATGCGCGGGGCAGCACGTTCTGGTTGACCATCGATTTCACTGCGGATCCGGCGTGGACGTAGCCCTGCCTCTTTCGCGCCGGGGCCTCGCCCGGCCAGGTTCTGTTCCCCTGTAGAGCCGAGCCCATGCTCGGCTGCCGTTCGCATGGAGCAGCCGGGCATGGGCCCGGCGATACAGCACGCTGCGATCGTTGCACACGGCGGACTGCTCTGTTGCGCCGGATGTGTTTGACCTGAACCTGGGTTGAGGTTGCAGACTGCAGCACAGTTCCACAACGCCTAGCGCAGGTAGTACTCCACCGGCACCACCAGTTCCTGTGGTGCCTTCAGTTCATCGGGAATGGGCGGCAGCGGCTGCGCGCGGCGGAAGGTCTGCAGTGCGGCGCCGTCAAGCATCGGCTGGCCACTGGACTGCTCCAACCGCAGGGCCAGCAGGCGTCCCTGGCGATCGATGCTGGCCCTGACCCAGGCAGTGCCCTGCTGGCGCCGTGAGCGGGCCGCAGCAGGGTAGTAGCGATAGCGCTCCAGCCGCGCCATCAGGCGGGCTTCCCACTGGTCGCTGGCGGCGCCGGCCTGGAAGTCCGCCGGTGGGGCGTCGGGAGCGGGCGGCGCGGCCGTGATCGATGCCGGTGCGGGACTTGCATCGGTCGCGGCCGCAGGCGGGGCGACCGGCAGGGCTTGCCGGCCAGCGCCACTGCGTTCGCTGGCGGCCACTTCGCCCTCGCGTGCGGCGGTGGGCTTCGGTGGAGGGGGCGACTTCGTGGGTTGGGATGCGCGCGCCTGCTGCGCCTGGCTGGGGGTGTCGGCCTGGCGTTCTTCCACTGGCTGCGGCGGCGTCGCCGGTGCCAGCAGGCGCAGGCTGATGCGCACGTCCTGCTCGGGCGGCGGCAGCAATGGCGGCGCGGCCACCCAGTGCACCAACAGCAGCAGGGGCAACAGGTGAAGCCCGATGCTGATGGCGATCGCCTGCCAGTGTTGGCCGCGCTCACTCATCGTCCAGCACCCATAGCAGGTCGGCGTCGGTCGCATCGACGGATGCACCGACTGAAGCGAGCGCGATCACCAGCGCTGGTGTGCCCGCTGGCAGGTAGCCCGGCATGCCAGTACCGCGCAGTACATGCCAGCGACCGGCCACCAGCAGCGCGGGTGCCGCGGCTCAGGTTGTGGGCGACGCGGTACAGGTAGGCGCGGCCATTGCTCAGCAGGCCACTGGCGGCGATTCTGACGACGCCCAGCCAGGTCTCCTGGACGACATCATCGGCGTCGCTGCGTTGCGGGAGCTTACGGCGGACATGGGCGTGCAGCGGCTGGTAGTGGGCCGCGCACAGCTGCGCGACATCCGTCGGTTCGACAGGCGTGGACACGGGGCGGGCGACAACTGGGAAAGGGAACAGCCCGCGGCGGCAAGGGCAGCGGCTACACCTTACAGCAAAAGAGAATCATTTGCATCCATGGGCGCGAGGCGCGGCATGCGTGGCCGACTGCGAGGTCAGCGCGGACGAAAGTCGCAGTGGATCTGCAGGGCTTCGGTGGGGTTGTGATGCAGCTCGAAACCGCAGTGCTGGAGGCTGCGCTTCACCCGGGCGATCGCTTCGGCATGGCGGGCGGTGCGACGCTGCTGCCAGCGCGGCGGGGTGAACACGCCCAGTGGCAGCAGCCGCAGCCGCTTGCCGTGCAATACCACTGAGACATCGATATGACGGCCATCGATGTCGTGGCCGTTGGCGCCGAAGATGGCATCGACTTCATCATGGCGCTGCGGATAGCAGGCGCGGAACACCGCGATGCCGAGCCAACGCACGCCACGACGGAAGCCGCCGAGCCGGCTGTGGCTGGGTTCGAAGCCGCGCGTGACGAGCAGGCCCAGCCCGGCAGGCAGCAATGCCTGCGCGTCGAGCAAACGTTGCAGCACTTCTTCTTCCAGCTGGATGCGGGTAGAGGGCCAGCGCGGTGCGATGAGCAGTCCGTGGTGGCTGCCGCGTTGCAGGGTCAGCATGGGTGAAGCTTCGCACGCGGGCGAACAGCCGGGGTAGTGCCGGCCGCTGGCCGGCAAATCTGTTGCCCGTCAGGTGCCGGCCAGCGACCGGCACTACCGTGACGATCGTCAGAGGTCGCGGTACTGGATCTGCGAAGCCAGTACGCGCAGGCCATCGGCATTGCTGGACAGGATGCGCTCTTCGCCGATGCCTTTCTGCCGTTTCAGCTGGAAGCCCTGGTCTGCAGGCAGCTGTGCGGCGATGGCGTCCATGCGTTGCATGGCATCGGGGCCGCTGCAGTCGAAGTGGCCCCAGTAGGCGCCATCGCGGTGGATCTGCAATCGGTAGTTCATCGCGGTAGCTCCGGCAGGTCCTGCAGCCAATGGTCGAACATCGCGGTGGCGGCCGCGGCCAGTGGCGCGCCATAGCGACGCGCCTGCGTGCGCAGGTCGTTCGGATCGATGCCGGCCTGCGCCAGTTCCAGGGTGTGACCGATCAGCCAGCGCTCGAACTGGCGCGCGTCCAGCTCCGGATGGCATTGCAGTGCCAACGCATGGTTACCGATGGCAAAGGCCTGGTGGCGGCAGGCCGGCGTGCTGGCCAGGCGGCGTGCACCCGCTGGGAGTTCGAACGCCTCGCCATGCCAATGCAGTACCGGAATGCCCTGCAGGGCCTGCAGTGGCGAGCGCTGACCGTCATCGGTGAGCAGCAGTGGCGCAAAGCCGATCTCCTTGCCACCACTGGCGGCGACATCGGCACCGAGTGCACGTGCCATCAGCTGCGCGCCCAGGCAGATGCCCAGCGTGGGCCGCTGCTGCTGCAAACGCCCTTGCAACAGCGCGATGCTATCGTTGAGGAACGGGTAAACATCAACATCGTTGACGCTGATCGGGCCACCCAGCACCACCAGCAGGTCAGCCGCTTCGGCCGGATCGAGTGCATCTACACCCGCCTGCAGCACCTGCAGCTGCCAGCTCTGGGCCAGCAGCAACGGTTGCAGGGTGCCAAGGTCCTCGAAGGCAACGTGTTGCAGGACAACCGCGTGCTTCATGCCGGGGCTCCATTGCTGGGCCAGTAGAAACTGTCCGGGGTGGCGCGTGCGCCGAAGATGGCCTGGCCGACACGGACCACGGTGGCGCCTTCCTCGATGGCCACTTCGAAGTCGCCGGACATGCCCATCGACAGCTGCGACAGGTCGATGCCGGGTGGGGCGGTACGCTGCAGCTGCTCGCGCAGTTCGCGCAGGCGCACGAAGCACGCGCGCACACGTTCGACTTCGGGAGTGAAGATGGCCAGAGTCATCAGGCCACGCACGCGTAGCCGGTCGAAGACTGGCAGCTGCTGCACGAATGCCTCGACGGCAGCGGGTTCCAGTCCGTACTTGCTGGGTTCGGCGGAGGTGTTGACCTGCACGAAAACATCCAGCGTGCGGTCTTCCAGCTGCAGGCGCTGCTGCAGCGCTTCGGCCACGCGCAGGCTGTCAAGCGCCTGGAACTCGCTGGCGAAGCGCGCCACGTAGCGCGCCTTGTTGGTCTGCAGATGCCCGATCACCGACCAGTGCACGCCCAGATCGGCCATCGTCTCGGCCTTGCGTTGCGCCTCCTGCACCTTGTTCTCGCCCAGCTCGCGGCAACCGGCGGCCACCGCCATGCGGATGCGGGCGTCATCGACGGTCTTGCTGACCGGCAGCAGGCGCACGCTGGCCGGGTCCCGGCCGACGCGGGCACACGCATCGGCGATGCGTTGGCGCACCGTGACCAGGTTGGCGGCGATCTGTTCAACAGACTGGGCGACGGGCCAGTCGGCGGCGGCAAGGGGCATGCGGGCACCTCCAATGCAGGGCGGCCAGGGTGGGATACACTGGCACAGGACAAGAATTATTTTGGCATAGGACAAAATGAAAATCACCGGGCATAGCGCCGAGTCGATCTTCGACAGCATCCGCGATGGCATCGGCAAAGGCCGTCTGCCGGCCGGCAGCGTGCTGCCGCCGGTTCGCGATCTGGCCGATCAGTTGGGGGTCAATCGCAACACCGTGGCCGCCGCCTACAAGCGATTGGACGCGGCCGGCCTGGCCAGCACCGCAGGCCGGCGCGGCACGGTGGTGCGTGGCCTGCCGCCGATGCTGGCGCGCGAGGGCAGTACGCCGGGGTTGGCGCTGCAGGACCTGGCCGGTGGCAACCCGGATCCGCGCCTGTTGCCCAGCCTGCGCCTGGCCGCGGCGGCACCGCGGTTGTATGGCGTGGGCACGGTCGACCCGAGGTTGCAGGCGTTGGCACGCGCCTCGCTGGATGCGGATTGCCCCGAGGGGTACGCGCTGGAGCTGACCCATGGCGCGGTCGATGGCATCGAGCGCCTGTTGGCGGCATGGCTGCTGCCGGGCGATCGCATCGCGGTGGAGGATCCATGCTTCCTCGGTAGCCTCAATGTGCTCAATGCCGTCGGCCATGCGCCGTTGCCGGTGACGATGGATGCGCATGGCATGCAGGTCGAATCGCTGCGACAGGCGCTGGAGGCCGGTGCACGCGCGGTGCTGTTGACACCACGGGCGCACAATCCGACCGGGGCCAGCCTGGATGCGAAGCGGGCACGGGCGTTGCGCCAGCTGCTGGCGGCCTATCCGCAGGTGGCGGTGCTGATCGATGACCACTACGCACTGCTCTCGCAGCAGGCCTACCACTCGGTACTGCCGCTGGATGGCCGGCGCTGGGCGCTGCTGCGTTCGCTGTCCAAGCCGCTCGGCCCCGACCTGCGCCTGGCCTGGCTGGCCTGTGATGACGAGACCGCGATGCGGTTGCGGTTGCGGTTGGCGTCCGGCATCGGTTGGGTCAGTCATCTGCTGCAGGATGCCGCCACTTCGGTGCTGGCATCGGCGCCGCAGCGGGCAAAGATCGCCTCGGCAGGCGAGCGGTATCAGCAGCGCCTGCAGTCGCTACAGGAACTGCTGCGCGTGCGTGGCGTGCCGACGCCGTTGCCGATGGAGGGATTGAATCTGTGGCTGCCGTTGCCGGCCGACAGCCATCCACAGGTGCTGGCGCTGGCTGCGCGCGGATGGCATGTGCGTGCTGGCGAAGTGTTTGCGGTGGCTGCACCAGCGCATGGCCTGCGCATCACCTGCGCGGCGCTGGGGGCGGCGCAGCTGCGGCAGCTGGCCGATGACCTGGCGGCGGTGTGTGGGGTATAGCGCCCAGCCATGCTCGACGCTAGAAGCAGATCAGGGCGCGGCGTTGGCGTTGGGGCGCACGTAGTAGGACTGGCCACTGTCATCGACGAACATCAGCTCCGGCTTGCCCTGCCAGGACGTGAGCATGGCGCCGGTATTGTTCTGGTGCTTGACCATCAGGCTGGCGCCACGGTCCGGATTGGCGACGACCTTGAAGACTTCGGTGGTGCCGGTGGCATCGTCCAGAGTGAGTAGGGCTTCGCCCCCGCGGTCGCTGGTGCCATAACCGCCGCGCTCGGAACCGTCGGGGCCAAGCAGGATCAGGCCGGACAGCGCGGTTGCACGCGGTCCTTGGGTGCGGCCCCTGCTGAGGGGGTCCGGCACCGGCGCACCGAGGATCAGCCGTGGTTGGCCAGTGCCATCGTGGATGACCAGGCCGCGCGCTTCGATGATCCGCTCAGGCGATTGGCTGCGATGCAGGCTCCAGGCGGTCCAGCCGGAAACGAGCAGGGCAAGGGTCGATACCACCAGGGTGGTCAGCAGCAGCACACGGGGCATCGGGTCGTCCTTCCTTGGATAGGCCGACGATAGCGGATGCCAGCGGGCAAAGGCCAGTTCGTTGTGTGACGATCTGTATCGTCAGTGGAAATCGCGGCTGTGGCTGCGCAGTCCCTGCAGCAGCTCATCCAGGCAGTGCATGCGCTGCACGATGACATGCTGCACGCCATCAACGCGCTCCAGGCGGCCATCGATCTGCATCAGCTGGGTGTCGACCAGCACCCGGTGCTGGCGGTCGGCCAGGTGGCGCCAGACCACGGCGTTGACCATCCCGGTCTCGTCTTCAAGGGTGAGGAAGGTAACGCCACTGGCGGTCTGCGGGCGCTGGCGCATGCGCACCAGTCCGGCGATGCGCACGCGGCGGCCATGGCCGTGCCCGGCCAGCTGCGCGGCATCCAGGCAGCCGCGGCTGCGCAGCTGCGCGCGCAGGAACGAGATCGGGTGGCGGCCGAGGGTGGTGCCGGTGCTGCGGTAGTCGGCCTGCATGTCCTCCCAGGCGCTGGGCAGTGGCAGGGGCACGCGGGCTTCGGCAGTGGCACGGGCCTGGTCGAACAGCGGCAGCCGGTTCTCTACGCCCGAGATATCCCAGCGTGCACGATGGCGATGGCCACTGAGCCCGCGCA
>NZ_JAOCGL010000003.1:0-110515 GCF_029842485.1 Stenotrophomonas sp. GD03777 | reverse complement strand
GTGGTCGGCGCGATGCAGAGCTCCAATGCCGTGCACGCCGAGCAGGCGCTGGCCGTCGGTGGCGTCAAGGCCGTGCCGGCCGTGCGTGCGATGGCGCGCAAGCTGGGCGTGGACCTGAGCCGCGTGGCCGCTACCGGCACCGATGGTGCGGTGACCATGGCCGACGTCAAGCAGGCCGCCGCCAACGGCACCGCCAAACTCGGCGCCGCCCCGGCACCGGTTGCCGCCGCGTATGCCGCGCCCACCCCGGCGCAGGTGTCTGCCCCTGTGCAGAGCGAAGCCCGCACCCCGCTGTCTGCGGCCGGCAAGCCGATGCGCACCCAGCCGCCGGGCGTGGTCGCCAAGGGCCAGCCGGAACCGCTGAAGGGCGTGCGCCGCAACATGGCCCGCGTCATGGCCGATGCGCACAGCAAGGTCGTGCCGACCACGCTGAACGACGACGCCGACATCCACGCCTGGCTGCCGGGCAACGACGTCACCGCCCGCCTGGTTCGCGCCATCGTCATTGCCGCACAGAAGGTGCCGGCCATGAACGCCTGGTTCGACGGTGAAGCGCTGACCCGCACCCTGCACGCCCAGGTGGACATCGGCATCGCCGTGGACACCGACGACGGCCTGTTCGTGCCGGCCCTGCGCAATGCCGACATGCTCGATGCACGCGGCATCCGCGAAGGCGTCAACCGCCTGCGTGAGCAGGTGGAATCGCGTTCGATCGCCGCCTCGGAACTGAGCGGCTACACCATCTCGCTGTCCAACTTCGGCATGTTCGCCGGCCGCTACGCGACCCCGGTCGTGGTGCCGCCGTGCGTGGCCATCGTCGGTGCCGGCCGTGCCCGCCACCAGATGACCCCGGTGATGGGCGGCGTGGAAGCGCACAAGGTAATCCCGCTGTCGGTCACCTTCGACCACCGCGCGGCTACGGGTGGTGAAGCCGCCCGCTTCCTGCGCGCGATGATGGACGACCTGGCGCTGGCCAGCTGATCGGCCCCCTCTGAAACACAGGAAACGCCGGGCAATGCCCGGCGTTTTTTTGTGCCGCTCTATTGTAGAGCCGAGCCCTGCTCGGCTGCCTTGCAATATATCCACGTCATGCGTGGATGAAGGCAAGAAGCAAGCCGAGCATGGGCTCGGCTCCACAGATCGCCTGCGATCAATCGCGCGCGACCATACCCTCGGCACGGCTGTACACACGCAGGCGATGACCATCCGGATCGGCGCCGACGAAGGTGTGGCCGAATTCCAGCGTTGTTGGTGCCTGCAGGATCTGCACGCCCAACGCGCGCCACGCATCGTGCATCTGCTGCACGGCGTCGGGGTTGGCGACCACCATCGCCAGTTCGGCGGCACCGGCCTGCGCGGACACCGGAGGCTGCACGTCATCGCGCTGCCACAGGCCGAGTGCGGCACCATCACCGAGCAGGAACAGCGCAAAGCCGGGCGACTGTTCAACCGGTGGTTTGCCGAGGATGCCACTGTAGAAGGTTGCGCTGATGGCGACGTCGTGCACGTACTGCAGCAGGGTGCTGGGTGTGAACATGGGGAAGCTCCGTTGTTGGGAGCATTCATGGTGGTATGGGCCTGCTGACACATTCTGTCAGTAGAGGGGACTACCGGTAGAGTCGACTCTCCCCCCCGCTCTCGGCTGTTGCTGTGGTTATGAGCGATCCAGCCAGTCGGGTGCAATGCCCTGCGCCTTCTGCCAGCGCCGCCGCAGGGTGGCGCGCGGCACGCGGTAGCGGTCCTCCAGCACACGCACCTGACGGATGCGATCCAGCCGGAAATGGCGGAAATCCTCGCGGTGCTCGCACCACGCCGCCAGCATCGGCACCTCATCGAAGTAGCCCAGCGCGAACGGCCAGACGACGCGCGCGCTGCGCTGGCCGTGCGCATCCTCGTAAGCGAACTTCAGGCGCTGCTGCGATCCCACGGCTTCGCGCACGGCCTGCAGACGCGCGGGGGGAACCTTGCTCCCCGCGCGCGAAGGGCCAACGCGCAGGCCACTGTCACGCAATGCCTCGCGGCGTGCCGCAGGCAACACATGGGCGATACGCGCCAGGGCATCACGTGCGGCCTCGGCCAGCGCCGGCTCGGTGCGCGCGGCGACCCAGCGCAGGCCCAGCACCAGCGCGTCGATCTCGGCCGGTGGCAGGGTCATGGGAGGCAAGGTATCGCTGGGTGCCAGCTGGTAGCCGACGCCGGCCTCGCCACGCAGGTCGGCGCCCTGCTCGCGCAGGGTCTCGATATCGCGGTACAGCGTGCGCAGGCTGATGCCCAGCGCTTCGGCCAGCGCCTGCCCGGCCACCGGCCGTCGATGACGGCGCAGCAGCTGCAGCAGCTGGGTCAGGCGCAGCGCTCGCGACATCAGCCGACCAGCGTGCTCGACGCCACCACGTGCTCGCCCGGCTGCGGGGCCAACGCAGCCTCGACCAGCGCCCTGGCAATCTCGGTGGCCGGATTGATCCGCCACGCACGCGGCAACACCGGTCCCAAAGCACCCAGCACCGTCAGTGCCAGGCGTTCGCCGCGACGCACCTCGTTGCGCTCGCCCCCGATCAGCCCTGGGCGGACCAGGGTCAACGAGTTGAATCCCAGCGCGCGCAGGTCACGCTCCAGCTCGCCCTTCACCCGGCTGTAGAAGATCGACGACTGTGGATTGGCGCCGGCTGCGGAGTTCAGCACAAAGGCCTGCGCACCCTGCGCCTGCGCCAGGCGGGCGAACGCCAGCGGATAGTCGTGGTCGATACGGTGGAAGGCCTCGCGGCTGCCGGCCTGGGCGATGGTGCTGCCCAGCGCGCAGATGACCGCGTCAACGCGCGCCCATTCTGGCGAAGTGGGCAACGCGTCGAATGCCAGCACCGGGTTCTCCAGCTTCCCGTGAGTCAACGCCAGGGGGCGGCGGGTCGGGGCAACCACGGCGCTGCAGCGCGGGTCGTCCAGCAGCCTGCGCAGGGTCAGCCCACCGACCAGGCCGGTCGCCCCCAGCAACATCACGCGCATCACCACCTCCACTGCGGCATCCTGTCGCCCATCCTAGCCGTTCAAGCCCTCGGCGGCCGCGCCGATATGCTGGAACCAGTCCCTGCCAGCCCCAGGATTCGCTCCATGACGGACCAGCCCGACCACCGCCCTGCCCCCGGTACCGCCCTTGGGCCGCCGGCACGCGTGCGCGCGGTGGTGGACGATGGGCGGGGTGACCGCGTAGTGCTGCAGGGCGGCGGTGGCGTGGCGCTGCAGCAGCTGTTCGCAGGCGCCGATGCGCCGGAACCGCTGCTGGCGGCGTTCGCCAACGGAATGGCCACCCTGCCCGGCGAACTGGGCGACATGGGCGACCGCCTGCAGTCCGCACAGGCCAGCGCCGATTGGCCGCGCTATGGGCGCGCGATGCGGCAGCTGATCGACAAGTACATCCGCACCATCGAGCAGCATTCGCCGGACGGGCAGCCGGAAAGCCTGCGCCTGTCCGAGCAGCTGCGGCTGCTGCTGGGCGGTGCGGTGGTGGCCCTGCTGCAGCACGACCCGGACCTGCGCGAGCAAGCGCAGGCGCTGGCCCTGCGCCTGCGCCAATGGCAGCCGGGCACGGCCCTGGAACCCATCGAACAGGGCGTGCGCGAACTTGGCCACCAGGTCGGCGTGCGTGCCGAAAGCTGGCAGGAGCAGCAGGCGCTGCTGCTGGAGCTGTTCGCGCTGCTGCTGGAGAACGTCAGCGAACTGCTGGATGACCGCAGCTGGCTGCAGGGCCAGATCGCGGCGGTACGCCAGTTGCTGGACGGTCCGTTGGAAGCGGAAGCGGTCGAGCGCACCCGGGCCGAACTGCGCGAAGTGATCTACAAGCAGGGGCTGCTGCGCCAGGGCATCGACGATTCGAAGGCGGCGATGCGCGGGTTGATGGGCGAGTTCATCGAGCGCATGGATGGCATGGCCACCAGCACCGGCGAATACCACGACCGCATCGGCAGCTACGCGTTGCAGCTGCGCGAGGCGCGCAGCATCGCCGACCTCAACCAGCTGCTGCAGGAGGTGATGCGCGATACAGGCAAAGTGCAGCAGCAGGCCGCACAGGCCCGCGATCACCTGGCCAATGCGCGGCAGGAAGTGGAGCGCGCAGAGCAGCGCATTGCCGAGCTGGAGCAGGAACTGCGCGCCGCTGGTGACCTCGCACGCATCGATCCACTGACCCAGGCGCTGAACCGCCGTGGCCTGGACGAACTGCTGGAGCGCGAGCTGGCCCGCGCCGCACGCAACAACTCACCGCTGGGCGTAGCGGTGATCGACCTGGATGATTTCCACCAGACCAACGACGCGCATGGGCATGCCGGTGGCGATGCGTTGCTGCAGCACCTGGTGGCCGTGTGCAAGCTGCTGCTGCGCGCCACCGACGGCATCGCACGGCTGGGCGGCGACGAGTTCGTGCTGGTGCTGCCGGAAACCCAGGGCGCCGACAGCATGGCCACCGTGCAGCGCCTGCAGCGCTCGCTGGCCCATCGCGTGCTGACCGTGCAGGACCAGCGCGTGCCGGTGCATTTCAGCGCCGGGCTGGCGCAATGGCAGCCCGGCGACGATACCGAGACCCTGCTGCGGCGCGCCGATGACGCGCTGTATGCGGCCAAGCGGCAGGGCAAGAACCGCGTGCAGGCGGGGTGATCGTGGAATGGGGTCAGATCCCTTTTCCAACGGGAAAAGGGATCTGACCCCGAGGGTCTACGGGCTTATTTACCGCGCAGCTTCTGGAACCCGGTCACCGCTGCCAGCACGATGGCGCCGGCGATGATGCCGACCACCATGTTGCCCACCGCGCTCACCAGCCAGCCCCACTGCCCTTCGCCGCCCAGCGCCTGCACCGCGTGGTGCAGGGCCGGCACGTTGTGCACCAGGATGCCGCCGCCGACCAGGAACATGGCGATGGTGCCGGCCACCGACAGGAACTTCATCAGCCACGGCGCCGACGCCACCAGCCCGCGACCGAAGGCGGCAATGGCACCGCCCTTGCGCGACAGGTACAGCCCAACGTCATCGAGCTTGACGATGCCTGCCACCAGTCCGTAGACGAACACGGTCATCGCCAGTGCGACCACGCTCAGCGTGAGGATCTGGTTGGTGAACGACGCAGTGGCGACCACGCCCAGGGTGAGCACGATGATCTCGGCCGAAAGGATGAAGTCGGTGCGGATCGCGCCCTTCACCTTGTCCTTCTCCCACGCGACCATGTCCACCTGCGCGTCAGCCAGCGCCTTGCGGCGTTCGGCCTGGCGTTCGGCATCGTCGTCGGAGGAATGCAGGAAGCGGTGCGCCAGCTTCTCCACGCCTTCGAAGCACAGGAAGGCACCGCCGATCATCATCAGCGGCACGATCAGCGGCACGTTCCAGCCGCGGCTGCGCAGCCAGGCTTCCAACGCACTGATCGCCAGGGCCGCCGGCACCAGGATCACCTTGTTGACCAGCGAGCCCTTGGCCACCGCCCACACCACTGGCAGCTCGCGGTTGGCGTTGACCCCGGTCACCTGCTGCGCGTTCAGCGCCAGATCGTCGCCCAGCACACCGGCGGTCTTCTTCGCGGCGACCTTGGTCAGCACCGAGACATCGTCGAGCAGGGAGGCGATATCGTCGAGCAGGGCGAACAGGCTGGCACCGGCCATGGGGCGTCCAAGAGAGGGAATGCGCCGATTCTGACCGATCCGCCGGTCTCTGCGATAGCCGCGGGGTTCACCGCATGCCCACCTTCCCCCGGCGACACTGCCGAATCCGGACATTGCCGGCCAGCGCCCGGCACTACCGTCCTTGCCGCATGGGAGTTACGCTTGAGCAATCCGCCCACCGCCAATGGCAATCCCCCGCTGGTCAAAGGCATGAACCGGCGCAGCCAGATCCTGCGCCTGCTGATGCGCTACCGCCATTCGGGCGTTTTCTCGGGCATGAACCTGGACGTCGCCAGCAACCAGGCCGACGTGCCCGCCGATGGCAACCCGGAACAGTTCGTCAGTGACCTGGAGGCCCTGGGGCCGACCTTCGTCAAGCTGGGCCAGATGCTGTCCACCCGCCCGGACATGGTGCCGGTGGAGTTCGCCACCGCCCTGGAGCGCATGCAGGAGAAGGTGGCGCCGATCCCGGTAGAGCGCATCCACGCCATCATCGAGCAGGAGCTGGGGGTGGGGGTGAACAAGCTGTTTGCCTCGTTCGATCCCGAGCCGTTGGGTTGTGCGTCGATCGCGCAGGTACATCGCGCGGTGCTGCACGATGGCCGCCAGGTGGCAGTGAAAGTGCAGAAGCCCGAAGTGGCCGCGCAGCTGCGCTCGGACCTGGAAGCGCTGCGCAGCTTTGCGCTGGCCGCCGATCACCTGACCCAGGTGGGCCGCCGCGTGCGCCTGCGCGACTGGCTCAACGAGTTCGCAAAGACCCTGATGCAGGAGCTGGACTACCACGCCGAGGCCGAGAACCTGGCACGCTTCGGACGGCATCTGCGGCCCTTCCGCCGCCTGTGGGTACCGCAGCCGATCTGGGACTACAGCAGCCAGCGCGTGCTGACCATGGAGCTCGCCACCGGCGTGCGCGTGGATGCGATCTCTGGCGTGCGCCGCACCGAGCAGGACATGGATCCGCTGGCAGCGGCGCTGATCCGCGGCTATCTGGACCAGATCTTCGTGCATGGCGAGATCCATGCCGACCCGCACCCGGGCAACCTGCGGGTGATGCCCGATGGCCGGCTGGCGATCTTCGACCTGGGCATGGTCGCGCACATGCCGCCGCGCCTGCGCGAGCGGCTGCTGAAGATCCTGTTCGCCGCCGTCGATGGCCGCGGCGAAGAAGTGGCCGACGATCTGATCAGCATCAGCACGCGGCTGGAGGCCTTCGACGAAGAGCGCTACCTGCGCGAGACCGGCCAGCTGATCGCGCGCTACGCCGCCAGTGGCAGCTTCTCCGAAGGCCGCGTGGTGCTGGACATGGTGCGCATCGCCACCGCCTGCGGCCTGCGCACGCCGCCGGAACTGAGCCTGCTGGGCAAGGCCCTGCTCAACCTGGAAACCGTGTGCCGGCTGCTGGCACCGGAGCTGGACACGCGCCGCATCGTCGAGCGCCAGCTGCAGCACGTGATGCGCGCGCGCCTGAAGAAATCCCTGTCGGCGGCCAACATCGCCAGCGAGGCGATGGAGCTGCAGCAGCTGCTGCGCGATGGGCCGCGCAAGCTGTCGGACATCATGGCGCTGCTGGCCGAGAACCGCCTGCAGATGAAGGTGACCGGGCTGGAAGAATCGCGATTGATGGAGAACCTGCAGAAGATCGCCAACCGCGTGGCGGCCGGCATCATCAGCGCCGCGTTGATCATGGCTGCGGCAATGATGATGAAGATCGACACCGACTGGCACCTGTTCGGCTATCCCCTGATCGCACTGATACTGCTGTTGATCGGCGTGGTGCTGGGGCTGGGCATCGTTACCAGTGCATTGCTGTTCGATCGTCGCGCGCGGGCGCGCGAGGAACGCGGGCACCGCTGATGCATTGGCGAAAAGCCGCGTATTCATGCGGTTTTTAATGCAATCCAACGAAGCCTTTCACGCTCGTTTTACCTTCGCGGCGTGATTGCGCGCGCGTCATTCCAACAAACATTTCAGTCAGGTTCGTGCATGCACTATCGGGTCATCGGCCTGTCATGTGGATGTGCTTGCAGCAGCGCCGGTCGGATGGACACGCGTCGGTACGACGTCCATCACCACCACCCCGTCACTGCCGAAGCTGCCTATGCTCTGGATACTGCTGCTGTCGTTGTTGCTGCTGTGCTGGCTGTTCCTCGCGTCCGACAAGTGGGTGTGGTGGAAGGCCGGTGCATTCTCGCTGCTACTGCTGATGCTCAGCGCGTGGTGGCTGATCGACAAACTGTCCGGGGATGGGCTCAACGCCGCCACGCTTTATCACCTCGGCGCCGACATGGAAGGCGCTGGTGTCTCCGACTTCAAGGGCTACATCGCCGGCTTCATCGTGCTGGCGCTGGTCTCGCTGCTGCCGCTGTTTGCCACGCGGGTGAAGCGCTGGCGCCGGCCCGGCCACGGTGGTGCGCTGTTCGCCGGTTTCGCGACCGTGTGGGTGGCCACGATCCTGATCAGTCCGCTGGCCCGTGACGGCCAACGCCTCTACCAGCAGCTGCGCCCGGTCGATTTCGCCCGCATCGCCCCCGAGTACCAGGTGCCGACGCAGCCGTTGCAGCGCCCGCGCAACATCGTATGGATCTACGGCGAGAGCCTGGAACGCACCTATCTGGACGAGGCCGTGTTTCCCGGCCTGATGCCCAACCTCAACCGCCTGGCGTCCGAGTCGCTGGACGTGCGTGGCCTGGCCTCGGCCGAAGGCAGCGGTTGGACCATCGCCGGCCTGGTGTCGTCAATGTGTGGCGTGCCGCTGACCACCTCGCAGGGCGACGAGAACAGCATGGACCGCATGGGCAGTTTCCTGCCCAAGGCGGTGTGCCTGGGCGACTACCTGAAGCAGCAGGGCTACACCAACCATTACCTGGGCGGCGCCAACGGCCAGTTCGCCGGCAAGGGCCAGTTCCTGGCCAGCCATGGCTTTGACGAAGTGCATGACCTGGCATGGTTCAAGCAGCAGAAGAAGATCGGCCGCATCCACTACTCGGCCTGGGGCGTGCACGACGACGTGCTGCTGGACACCGCCTACCAGCGCTTCGAGCAGCTCTCACGCGCCGGTTCACCGTTCATGCTGACCACGCTGACCATGGACACCCACCACCCGGCGGGCCACCTGCCGGTGTCGTGCAAGGGCGAGCGCTACCGGAGCGGGTACGGCAACATCGGCCTGCTCAATGCACTCAAGTGCACCGACCGCCTGATCTCACAGCTGGTCGAGCGTATCCAGGCCAGCCCGTATGGGAAGGACACGCTGATCGTGATCGCCTCCGACCACCTGGCGATGCCCAACGACCTCAGCCACGTGCTGGCCAAGCAGAAGCGCGAGAACCTGCTGCTGTTCCTCGGCGACGGCATTGCCCCGCAGCAGCTCAGTGCCGACGCTGGCACCACCCTGGATTCCGGTGCGACCCTGCTCAGCCTGCTGGACCCGAACCTGAAGACGATGGGCTTTGGCCGCTCGCTGATCGACCCGCAGCGCGCGCCCAGTGCCAGCGTGGCCGCGCGGCGCGATGATGGCCGCGACTACCCGCAGTACCTGGCCTTCGCCCGTTCGCTGTGGCTGGGCCAGCCGACCCGCGAACTGAAGATCGATGGCGATGACCAGGTGGTCGTTGGCCTGCAGCACGTGCAGCCGCCGGTGCTGCTGGAGTACGACAAGGAGTGGGGCTTGAAGTCGGTGTACCTGGAAAACACCTCGCGCCAGTTCGATGATGCCAACCCGGACAACACCCTGGCCTACGTCGACCGTTGCACCGCGTTCGAGGACGGCTCGGCCGATGGTGACTGGTGCGCCCTGCTCGTCAACCGCGACAACGGCTTCAAGCTGTACCGCGACAACGACCTGCGCGGTGGCATCGCGGTGGATGCACCGCTGGATACGCTCCAGGGCCCGCGCCCGAGCGTGCGCCAGGCACACATGATCACCCAGAAGGGACGCCGTACGCGTGCCGGCCAATACATGCTGCAACTGGTGGCGAGCACGCGCCCGGACCGCGGTTTCTGGATCGAAGCGGTGTCCTCGCAGCGCAAGGTGGTACTGGCCCAGCAGTGGGTACAGCCCGATGCCAACGGCAAGATCAACGTGTCGTTCGGGTTGGATCACGAAGTGGACGATCTGGAGATCCGCGCGTGGTTGAACCACGCCGAGAAGCTGGCGGTGGATACGTTCGCACTGGTGCCCTCGCGCAGCCGACCGCGGGGGTAGGGCTATTTGCAGGGCTGCGCCCTGCACCCGCTACAAACCGGAGCAACGGCAACAGCGACAGCGTGCATTCCGTGGTTGGGCGGGGCGGTGTCGGAGTGCGGGGACGCCGTAAATCCGTCCCTGGAGGCTTGGCAGCCGCATCCATGCGGCTGACACCCCGCACTCCGACACCGCCCCACCTCTGACAGAGTCCTGCGGCTGTCGGTAGGTGTCGACCTTGGTCGACACTTTTGTCAGATATCGAAATCAATCTGGGGTCAGATCCGTTTTCCTCCGGAAAACGGATCTGACCCCAAGATCGTTCCAACAGATCGCGGAAAACTGTCGAAGGCGGGGTGGGTCCGGTTGCGGGGGCGTGAGCCGCATGGATGCGGCGACCGAGCTTACATGGGTGAGGGCGCTTCGCTTGCGAAGCACTGCTTCGCAAGCGCCCGAACGCGCAGCCGCCAGCGGCTGGGCCGGGCCCCGGAGGGGTACTTGCAGCGTCCCCCGCAACCGGACCCACCCCGCCATCCCACAGGAAACCAGCTTTTGCCGTTGCCGTTGCTCCGGCTTGTAGCGGGTGCAGGGCGCAGCCCTGCAAAGAAACCCCTACTCCTGCGGATCGCGGATGATGTGGATGTCGGTCGGGGTCGACAGCGGAATGTTCCGCTCGGCCAGGATCTGCAACAGGCTGAAGTACAGGTCGCTGCGGGTGGCGTACACCTGCCGCGGGCTGGCCACGTAAGCGAAGCTGTTGATGGTGATCTGGCCACCGGCAATGCTGTCGATGTAGACCGTCGGTGCCGGCTGTTTCAGCACGTTGGTGTGCGCGGCGTACGCATCCAGCAGCGCCTGCCGCAGATTGCCGACATCCGTGCTGGGCGGCACCGCGAACTGGATCTGGATGCGGCCCTGGTTGTTGCCCATCGTCATGTTGCGCACGGTCTTGGTGACCAGCTCGGAGTTGGGCACGATCAACGTCGACTTGTCGCCCACCTGGATCTCGGTCGATCGCAGGCTGATGCGGCGGATGTCGCCCTCCTGGTCGCCCAGCTTCACCCAGTCGCCGATCTTCACCGGCCGCTCGGCCAGCAGGATCAGGCCGGAAACAAAGTTCTGGGTGATCACCTGCAGGCCGAAACCGATACCCACCGACAGCGCGCTGACCAGCAATGCCAGCTTGCTCAGCTGCAGGCCCATCGCCGACAGCGCCCAGATCACCGCGATGATGATGCCCACATAGCGGGCAACGGTACTCACCGAATTGCGCGCGCCCAGATCCAGCTCGGTCTTGGGCAGGTAGGTGTCGGTCAGCCAGCGCTGTACCAGCTGGGTAACGGCCAGGCCAGCCAGCAGCACCAGCACCGCCAGCACGATGCGCACCGGCTCCAGCTTGGTTCCGCCAATGTCGAATCCAGAGGTGAACAGCGAGGAGAAGCGGTCCACCACCGCGCCGATGTTGCCGAACGGTGCCACCAGCGCCAGCAGCGCGATCAGTACGACGATGGTGCGCAACGCCGCCGACAGCAGCACGCCCGCCTGTTCCAGCCGCGATACGCTCAGGCCGGTGCTGAGCAGGATGGTCTGGCCGACCTTGCTGTCGGCGTTGAGCATCCAGGTGCTCAGGTCATCGACGAACTTGAACAGCAGGGTTGCGGCCAGCACGACGATGCTGCCGCCGATCAGCTGCTGGTTCACGAACTTGGCGAAATTTAGGTAGCCCAGCAACGTGGCAACGATGGCCGCCACCACCGCGATATTGCCCGCTACCCGGGCCAGCACCAGCCAGCTGCTGCGGCGCACGGGCGTGGTTGCCCCCACGCCATCGGCCTGTGCTTCCAGCTTGGCCTCGGCCTCGGCGGTCTGCCGGCGATGCAGGCGCGCCAGGGTCACCAGCATGGCCATGATCAGGCCGAGGTAAGTCAGGGCAATCAGGCCGTCCAACGCCACCGTGGTGACGTCGCTGGTGCGCGTAGCCTGGTCGAGGGCCACCAGCACCGTGCTCAGCCAGGCCAGCGCCGCCGCGCCCCAGGCATATTTGCGCAGCTTCAGCGCGGCGGTGTCGTCCAGGTTCAACAGCCGCCATGACGGGCGCTTGGGCACCAGCAGGCAGGCGCTGAGCGCGGCAATGAACGCCGCACGGAAGGTGGCGGTCTCCAGGCCGTCGGCCACGACCTGCAAGCGCGGCGCGATGGCATCGATCGCATCCAGCGCCGCCATCAGTACCACCACGGCATAACCGGGCAGCAGCGTGCCCACCAGCAGCAGCCACATCGCCAGGCCAGACCGGCGCAGTCGTCCATCAGGCGCGCGCTCGGACGCGGCGAACTGCCGCCCCAGCCTGCGCAGCCACAACCGCAGCGGGAACATCATCACCAGCGCGGCCAGCAGGCCCAGCAACGGCGTGCCCCAGCCATGGGTGCGGATGCCGGCCACCAGCGCGTCACGCCCCTGCTCGGCCAACGGCGCAACGCGCGCGATATCGATCGGCAGGCGCTCGGCCACCTTGCTCCACAACGCAGGCGACAGCGGCGAGGCGACCTTCTGGCCCAGTTCTTCCGTACGTTGTGCGGTGCGCTGCTGCTCGATGTCCGCCGCCAGCTGCTGTGCACGCACGGCACTGGCCTTGGCCTGCGCTACCGACGCGGCCAGGCCGTCGCGCTGCCTGGTTATGGCCCGTCGCTGCGCTGCCAGCTCCGGCGGCTCCGTGGTGCCCTCGGCAGGCGTCCCCAGCTGCGCCAGCTGCTCGTTGATGCGATCCAGCTGGGGCTGCAGTGCCTTTTCCAGTGCCTCGGCGTCACGCCGTGCCTGCGAGGCATTCTCGGACAGCATCGCCAGCGTCTCGGTGGCTTCCGCATCGCCACGTTTGCGCTCGACATCCTTCAACCGCGAATCGATGTCCGCCAGCTGTTGCTTGGGCGTGGGGTCCTCCTCCTGCGCCAGCACCGGCGCGGACAGCAGGAAGGCAGTGCACAGCAGCAGGGCCCACCAGGGCCCTCGTGCACGGATCGATCGCAGGAAAGAAGACACGCAGCCACACCGGTTCGCGCGGACCACCGCGCCTGCGCGCGACTATACGGCAGAGGCGGTAAAGGACGGATGGGGGACGCGCAGCAGTATCAGTACTTCAGGCGCAGCTCTTCCACGGTCGGCTGCTGCAGCGCGTACCAGTCCTGGAACTCTTCCTCGGTGATCTCATCGGGCGCATATACCGCCACCGGGTGCCACTCGTGGTCGGTCGGCAGTGGCTGGCGCGGGCCGGCCCGCAGGCTGTAGCTGACGCCCTCGTAGTCGACCAGATCATCGACCTGCGGCCACTGTTCGCGTGCGAACGCGGATTCACTCTTCAACAGGATCACCTGGTACATCGGCACCTCCACCTTGGTTGGATCAGGAAAACACGGCGCTGGCGGCAGGATACCGCCATGCCGGTGACAACAGGCACGTCGCAGCGGCGACGGATCGTTCTGGACACGGCCATCGCCCCGGCTTCACCCGCCCATGGCGAGCCCATCGGCATCGTGGAGGCCCGCCCCTGCCACGATGACCGATGACCGAGCACCCGCCGCTGAAGACCGTCGCCGACCTCAAGCTGCCGCGCTACCTGGGCACCTGGTACGAGATCGCGCGCCTACCGATGCGCCACGAGCCGGAAGGCTGCACCGATGTGTCGGCGCACTACACCCTGCTCGACAACGGCAATGTCGGCGTCACCAACCGCTGCCGCATGGACGGCGAGATCGAAGAGGCCACCGGCGAGGCCTGCGCCGTCGACAACGACAGCGCGCGCCTGGAGGTCAGTTTCCTGCCCAAGGGCCTGCGCTGGCTGCCGTTCGCCAAGGGCGACTATTGGGTGATCCAGGTCGCCCCGGACTACAGCGTCTCGCTGGTCGGCAGCCCGGATCGCAAGTACCTGTGGCTGCTGGCGCGCGAGCCACGCCTGGACGCGACCGTGCAGGACCATTATCTGGCCGCGGCCCGCCTGCAGGGCTTCGATCTGTCCGAACTGATCCAGACCCCGCATACCGGCCACCCCACCGCCTGAGCACGACCACGCATGGACCTGAAAAGTGGCTACCCCTGGTGGGCAGTGCGCAACGGACTGCTGCAGGCCTTTCCCCCGCTGGAGCAGGATCTGCGCTGCGACGTGCTGGTGGTCGGTGGCGGCATCACCGGTGCGCTGATCGCCGACGAACTGTCCGCCCACGGCCACGAGGTGGCGGTGATCGAGCAGCGCGACATCGGCTGGGGCAGCACGGCGGCCAGCACCGCGCTGTTGCAGTATGAGATCGATACCCATCTGCTGGAACTGGCCGAGCGCTATGGCAAGGATGCCGCCGCCCTGGCCTACCTTGCCTGTGCCGACGCGATCCCGGCGCTGGCTGAAGTGGCACGCGGGCTGAAGGAGGTGGACTTCCGGCAGATGGACAGCCTGTACCTGGCCAGCCGGCGGCGCGACGTGCCGCGCCTGATGGCCGAAGGAGCTGCACGCCGTGATATTGGACTGGACGCGCGTTGGCTGGACCGCGAAGCCCTGCGCGAACGCTTCGACGTGGATGCCGGCGGCGCCCTGCTGACCCGCCAGGCGGCGCGGGTCGATCCCTACTGCCTCACCTACGGCCTGCTCAAACGAGTGCGCCGTCGCGGCGGCCATGTGCACGACCGCACCGTGCTGCACACGCTCAAGCCTGGCGCGCAGGGCGTAACCGCGATGACCGAGGCCGGCGCCACGGTCCGTGCCCGCCACGTGGTCCTGGCCATGGGCTACGCCAACCAGCGTTGGCTTGAACAGCGGGTCGCGCGCAACCGCAGCAGCTACGCCTTCATCACCGACCCGATCGATGCGGACACGCTGGGCCGGCTGCAGCGCACGATGGTGTGGGAGAGCGCACGCCCGTACCTGTACCTGCGCGCCACCGGCGACCGCCGCCTGCTGGTGGGTGGGCTGGACGACGCCATCGATATCCCGGCGCGGCGCGACCGGCGCGTGCAGCGCAAGGCCGAAAAGCTGATGGATCAGCTGCTGCACTGGTTCCCGCAGCTGGACCCGGTGCCCGCCTTTTCCTGGGCCGGCACCTTCGCCGAAACCGCCGACGGCCTGCCCTTCTTCGGCCCGCACGCGCAGTGGGGGCCGCGGGTCCATTTCGCCATGGCCTACGGCGGCAACGGCATCACTTATTCAATGATCGGCGCCCAACTGCTGCGCGCCCGGATCGAGCGGCGCAGGCATGCGCTGGAAGGGCTGTTCGGGTTCGGGCGGTTGTGACCTGCAGCCGGCCGTGGCCGGCTCTACCCCAATCCGGGGCCGACAGGCATCATTCAAGCAACCCCTGCTAGCGTCGGCCTGTACCGCCGCGTGTTGCGTGGCCACCTGTTCGCTGGAGCGCCGTCATGATCCGCCCCCTGACCCTGCTGCTGTGCCTGGCCCTGCCGGGAACCGTGCTGGCCCAGTCCGCCGCCGGCGCCACCGCGCCGCAGGCTGCCGGCCTGGACCTGACGCTGCCGCAGGCGCCGCTGCGCTACCTCAACGACCCGGCCCTGCAGCAGGACCCGCCCGGCACCTATTACGGTGACAAGAGCGGCCCGCGCGTGCACGACGACGCGAAGATCGCCGACGTCACCGACGACAAGGTCAAGGTGTCGGGCAGCTTCACCACCGGCATCGGCTATTCCAAGAACGGTGGCAACAGCCACTACAACGCGGCCACGCTGAACCTGAGCAAGAACTACACCACCGATGAGGGCAAGACCCACGGGGTCAACGTCAACATCCACGTGAGCGAAGGCAAGGGACCGGGCTTCTTCGGCCCGTATGGCGGCTATTACGGCCGCGGCCCGGGCTATTGGGACTACCCGCCGCCGTACGGCTGGTAAGCTCCGCGCCGGGCCCGGGCCGACCCAGGTGGCCGCTATCGCTGCGTACGCTTGGTAGATGTCGACCTTGGTCGGCACGCTTTCTCCCCGTGTGCCGGCCAGCGGCCGGCATCTACCGGTACCTATGCCCGGTAGGTGTCGACCTTGGTCGACACGCTTTCTCCCCGTGAGCCGGCCAGCGGCCGGCACCTACCGGCACGCGAATCAATCCAGCCAGCCATCGCGCTCGCTGTGCAGGATGCGGCCGTCATAGCCGCTCAGGCGCACCTCTACCTTCTGGTTGCGGGCATTGCGGGCTTCCAGCGACCAGGTCGCACCATCGCGTTCCAGCGAATGGATCTCGCGCAGGCCATGCGACTGCGCCCGTGCCAGCACCTGCTCGGTAGTCAGCAGCGCGCGGCCGCTGTGCTCGTCGAAGATCTCGCCGGTCTTCGGGTCCACGTAGACCTCGCTGAAGCGGCCATCGGCGCGGCTCACGTCAGCCTCCCACAGGCCATCATCGCGTTCGATCTCGTGGATCTGGGTGTAGCCGGCCTTGCGCAGGGTCTGTTCAACCTGGGCCATGCCCAGCGGCGCGGCCTGTACGGCCGGCGCGACGGCAAGCAGGGCAACAGTGGCGAGGGTGAGCGACTTCAACATGGGGGTTCTCCTGTTCGTGGCCGGACCATCCCGGCAACGCCACGATGCATGGCCCGGTTAACAGCGCCTTAGCCGTGGCTGTTAGCCGGCTGTTAGTCATCCCCGCCACACTCGCGCCTGTACCCCTCTCTCTTTCCTTACCCGCATGCTCGCCACCCTGCCCCTGCTGCTGGCCCTGGCCAACGCCCCGACCGCCGCCGCGCCCCTGCAGGACCCGGCGCAGCAGGTCGCGCGTCGCGCCGTGCAGCAGGGCCGCTACGTGCCGCTGGAGAGCGTGGTGCGCGATGCGCTCAAGCGCTACCCGGGCCAACTGCTGGAAGTGGAGCTGGACGACGGCGTCTACGAAGTGGAGATCCTGCGCGGCGACGGCGTGGTGGTGGAGCTGGACTATGATGCGCGCAGCGGAAAGCTGCTGAAGACGGAGCTCGACGACTGATGCGCATCCTGTTGGCCGAAGACGATGCCGCACTGGCACAGCGCCTGGTGCCCCTGCTGGAACAGGCCGGCTATGTGGTGGCGGTGGTCGCCGACGGTCGCCAGGCCGAGGAGATCGGCCAGATCGAGGACCTGCAGGCCGCCATCGTCGACCTCGGCCTGCCCGGACTGGATGGACTGAGCGTGATCGAGCGCTGGCGCGGCAATGGCCGCAGCTTTCCGGTGCTGGTGCTGACCGCGCGCGGGCGCTGGCACGACAAGCTGGCTGGCTTCGATGCCGGTGCCGACGACTACCTGACCAAACCGTTCCAGGCCGACGAACTGGTGCTGCGGCTGCGCGCCCTGATCCGCCGCAGCCATGGCCACGCCAGCCCGCGCCTGCACTGCGGCCCGCTGCAGCTGGACGTCAACGCCGGTCGTTTCGAGCTGGACGGCAAACCGTTGCCGCTCAGTCCGCAGGAGTTCCGGCTGCTCAGCTACTTCATCCATCACAGCGGCCAGGTGATCGGCCGTGATCGCCTCGGAGAACAGGTGTTCGACGGCGGCCATGACCCGGACTCCAACGCACTGGACGTGCTGCTCGGACGTGTGCGCCGCAAGCTCGGCATCGACCTGATCCAGACCGTGCGCGGCCAGGGCTGGCGGCTGGCCGCGCCGTGAGCCGGCAATCATCGCTGCGACGGCGCCTGCTGCTGGCTGGCGGCGTCGGCCTGCTGCTGGTCTCGCTGCTGGCCAGCGCGCTGCTGGGCGAGCTGTTCGAGCGCAGTGCGCGTGACCGCCTCGACCACGAACTGCAGCAGGATATGCTGACCCTGCTGGCGCAGGCCGAAGTGGATGCGGACGGACAGCTGCGCCTGCGCCAGGAACCCAATGACGCACGCTTCCAGCGCGTGTTCTCCGGTGCCTACTGGCAGATCGCCGGGGCCGATGGCCGCGTGTTGCTGCAGTCGCGCTCGCTGTGGGATGAAACCCTGCCGGCGCCGGTTGCCGAGCCGGCCACCCGCAACCTGGCCGGGCCGCTGCAGCAATCCCTGCGCGCACGCGTGCAGCAGGTGCGCCTGCCACGCGCCAGCGAACCGTTCGTAGCCGTGGTCGCCACCGATCGCAGCACACTGGATGCGGATGTTGCCGCGTTCCGCAACCGCACCGCCATCGCCCTGGGCGTACTGGTTGCGGCGTGGCTGGCGGTGCTGGCCAGCCAGGTGCACTTCGGCCTGCGCCCACTGCATCGCCTCGGTGCGCAGCTGGAACGGGTACGCCGCGGTGATGTGCAGCGCATCGACACGCAGGAGCTGGGCGCGGAGGTCGCACCGCTGGGGGAAGAACTCAATGCACTGCTGGACCACCAGCAACGCATGGTCGCGCGTGCGCGCACCAGTGCACAGGATCTGGCGCATGCGCTGAAAACCCCGCTGAGCGTGCTGGCCACCGAAGCTGACGGCGATGGCGCGGACTGGCGGGCGACCGTGCGCGAGCAGAGTGCGCGCATGCAGGCCAGTGTCGACCGTTACCTGGCTGCAGGACTGGCCGCCGACCATCGCCAGCGCACCGACGTGGCGGCCGTCGCACAGGCGATGTGCCGGCTGATGGCACGCGTGCATGGCGAACGTGGCATCGCGTTCACGGCGGCGGGCATCGATCCGACGCTGCAGTTCGCCGGTGCCAGCGCGGATCTGGAGGAGATGCTGGGCAACCTGCTGGACAATGCCGGGCGCTGGGCGCAACAGCAGGTCACTGTCGAAGCGGAAACCAGCGAAGGGCAGCTACGCATCGAAGTGCGCGACGATGGCCCCGGCCTGGCCGCAGACGCGCTGGAACGGGTCACCCAGCGTGGCGTGCGGCTGGATGAGCGCGTGGGCAGCAGTGGATTGGGGTTGGCGATCGTGGGCGATATCGCCGCCAGTTATGGCGGACGCGTGGCGCTGGAGAATGTGCAGCCGGGCCTGCGCGCGACGTTGTGGTTGCCGGTGGCGTGAAGCGACCAACCTGACGGTGGGTAGTGCCGGCCGCTGGCCGGCAACCACGTGGTCACAGGGAACGCCCAGCGGAAGCCGGCCAGCGGCCGGCTCTACCAAGCGCCAATCCGACCGGTCGCCGTGCATCAAGCATCAACGGTGATGCATCCACCAGCAATCAATTGCGTCCAGCACGATGTGGATGATCAGACCGATGCCGAACAACCGCGTTTTCTTCGGCACGCACAGCCCGGCATAGACCGCAATGGCCGGTGCGGTGTGCAGCGGATGGAAACCAATGCTGCAGCGGTTCGGTGCATAGATCGGGTCGGCCAGCAGATGGTCCAGGTCGATGATCCAGCCCAGCAGCATCAACAACCACGCCGAGGCGAAGCGCTTGCGCCAGAACAGCCATGCCAGCAACGCTGGCACGGCGGCATGCAGGAACAGGTGGAAGATCGCGCGCGCGCTCATCGGGGCCGGTAACGCCGGGCCTATGCCCGGCATTCCCGTTTACCTCAGACCAACGGCTCGTCGGAGAGGTAGGTATAACCGGTCAGGCCGGCTTCCAACGCTTCGGACAGTTCCTGCGCGCGTTCCGGTGACAGCTGCGCTGCAGCCACGCGCTGCGCATAGGTCGCCCGCAGTTCGTCCAGGCGGTAACCCACGTAGTCCAGCATCACGTCGGTGGTATCGCCACGGCGCTGCTGGGTAATGGCATAGCCATCGGCATCGGCCAGCACTTCCACCGCGTCGGTATCGCCGAACAGGTTGTGGATGTCGCCCAGGATTTCCTGGTAGGCACCGACCATGAAGAAGCCGATGCGGTAGCTCTCGCCCGGCTTCATCTTGTGCAGCGGCAGCGAGCTGTCCAGGCTCTCGTTCTCGACATAGGTTTCCACCATGCCGTCCGAGTCGCAGGTCATGTCGGCGATGATGCCGCGGCGGTCCGGGGTCTCGTCCAGGCGCTCGATCGGCACGATCGGGAACACCTGGTCGATCGCCCACACGTCCGGGATCGATTCGAACACGCTGAAGTTGACGAAGTACTTGTCGACCAGGCGCTCGTTCAGTTCGTCCAGCACCGGGCGATGGCTCTTCTCGTCATAGCTCAGGCGCGCACGCACGCCGTGGGCGATGGCATAGAACAGATCGTCGATGCGTGCACGCTGCGGCAGATCGATCTGGCCCAGCGCGTAGCTGGCCAGGCCTTCGGCATGGAAATGCTGGGCTTCCTGGAACAGTTCCACCGCCGGGCGCACGTCCAGCTCGTCATGGATCTCGCGCAGGTGGCGGATCGCCGCCGGCTCGTCATCGTGCTGGTCCGGCACGCGGCCTTCCTGCGCTTCTTCTACTTCCGACACATTGGCGATCAGTACCGCGTGGTGCGCGGTCATCGCGCGGCCGCACTCGGTGACGATGCGCGGTGGGGTCAGGCCGAACTCTTCGCAGGCATTGGCCAGCGGCTGCACGATGTTGCTGGCGTAGGAATGCAGGCCGTAGTTGATCGAGCAGAAGCTGCGCGAACGGGTGCCTTCATAGTCCACGCCCAGGCCACCGCCCACATCGACGTGGGTGATCTTCGCGCCCAGGCGCGACAGCTCCACGAAGTAGCGGGTGGCTTCGCGCATGCCGTTGGCGATGTCGCGCACGTTGGAGATCTGCGAGCCCATGTGGAAGTGCAGCAGGTTCAGGCAATCGGCGTACTCGGTGTCACGCAGCGACTTCCACAGGTCCAGCAGCTGGCGCGGCGACAGGCCGAACTTGGCCTTGTCGCCACCGCTGTTCTGCCACTTGCCGGCGCCCAGCGAGGCCAGGCGCATGCGCACGCCCAGGCCCGGCTTCACGTCCAGCGCCTTGGACTCTTCCAGCACCAGCTTCAGCTCGGACGGCTTCTCGATGACGATGAAGGTCTGCAGGCCCAGCTTGCGGCCGATCAGGGCCAGGCGGATGTACTCGCGGTCCTTGTAGCCGTTGCAGACGATCAGCCCGCCCGGGCGCGACAGCGCCAGCACGGCCATCAGCTCGGGCTTGCTGCCCGCTTCCAGGCCGAAGCCCTCGCCGTGGTGGCTGGCCAGGGTGCCGGCCACGCCGCGGGTCTGGTTGACCTTGATCGGGTACACGGCCGTGTAGCCGCCGCTGTACTCCCAGTCCTGCTGGGCCTGGGCGAAGGCCGCCTGCAGCTTGCCCAGGCGCTGGCCGAGGATGTCCGGGAAGCGCACCAGCAGCGGCAGCTTGGCGCCCGCCGCCCGCGCCGCGTCGACCACCTTGGGCAGCGACACCACCGGGCCGTCCGCCCCGGTCGGTCTCACCACCATGTGCCCGGCCTGATCCACGTCGAAGTAACCGTCCGCCCAATGCGGGATCGAGTAGGTCTTGCGGGCTTGGTCGAGGGACCAATCGGTCATTTCAGTCGGCCTTGTTGGCAATAAAAGGGGGGGCATGATAACGCCTATGTGCCCACAGGTTCGTTATCATGCGCGCCCGCGCCCGTGACAGGTTCCAACCTGAACGGGCCGATCCGTCCGGATGTGGCATCTGTGCCACGCGGCCCCGCCCGCCAGCCCGGCTCCACCCCTCCGAACAGGACTGTTTTCCCATGACTGACAGCAACAACTGGTACATCGAACACTTCGAGCGCACCGGCTCGGCCATCGGCTACCGCATCACCGGCAAGCTGGACGAGGTGCAGTCGCCGTTCCAGAAGATCGAGATCTTCCAGACCACCGACTGGGGCAACCTGATGACCATCGACGGGGCCATCATGCTGACCAGCAAGGACAACTTCTTCTACCACGAGATGATCAGCCACCCGGTGCTGTTCACCCACGCCGCGCCCAAGCGCGTGGTGATCATCGGTGGCGGCGACTGCGGCACCCTGCGCGAAGTGCTCAAGCACACCGGCGTGGAGAGCGTGACCCAGTGCGATATCGACGAGCAGGTCACCGTGATGGCGCGCAAGCACTTCCCGGAACTGTGCGACTCCAACGACGACGCCCGCGCCGAGCTGCTGTTCGACGACGGCGTGGCCTACATGGCCAACTGCCCGGCCGGCAGCGTGGACGTGGTGATCGTGGACTCGACCGACCCGGTCGGCCCGGGTGAGGGCCTGTTCAACAAGGCCTTCTACGAGAGCTGCTTCAAGGCCCTGAAGGACGACGGCATCCTGGTGCAGCAGTCCGAGTCGCCGCTGATGCAGCTGGCGCTGATCAACGAGATGCGCACCGAGATGGGCAAGGCCGGCTTCGGTTCGTTCAAGACCCTGCCGTTCCCGCAGCCGTGCTACCCCACCGGCTGGTGGAGCGTGACCATGGCGCGCAAGGGCGACAGCAGCTTCGACTTCCGCCAGGCCGACTCGGCCGCCAAGACCTTCAACACCCTGTATTACACCGCCGCGCTGCACACCGGCGTGCTGGTGACCCCGCCGTTCGTGCAGGCGGCGTTGAAGTAAGGCGTGCCGACCAACGGTCGGCACCTACCCAATGAAAAACCCGCGCTGGCGACAGCGCGGGTTTTTTCATGTTCCGGTAGTGCCGGCCGCTGGCCGGCAACCTCATGTAACGATCAAAGCGCCCAGATACCGGCGATCACCGCCACCACCAGGCCCCACTTGATCAGCTGGTAGGCCACCACGCTGCGCTCGCGCAGTGCCTTGGCCTTCAGGCGCACCTTGTAGACGCTGCCGAATGCCTTGTTGACGCCACCGGTCGGGTCACCCGGCAGGTTCGGCGAGGCGCCGCCGGCCAGCAGCGTGGCCGCCACCGCGCGGTTGAACAGCCCCGGCAGGCCGAAGCGCAGCGGGCGGGCGATGTCGCAGAACAGGATCACGCGGTCCTGCTGCGTCTCGTTGTGTGCATGGTGGATGTAGGTCTCGTCGAACATCATCCACTCGCCGTCGCGCCAGCTCTTCTTGATGCCGTCCACTTCGATGTAGCAGGCATCGTCGTTGGGCGTGCTCAGGCCCAAGTGCAGGCGCAGCGAGCCGGCGAACGGGTCGCGGTGCGGGCGCAGCTCACTGCCCGGCGGCAGCTGCGCGAACATCGCCGCACGCACATCCGGGATCGATTCGATCAGCGCCGTGGTCTTCGGGCACAGCGTCTTCGCCGACGGGTGCGACGGGCCGTACCACTTCAGGTAGAAGCGCTTCCAGCCACGACGGAAGAATGAATTAAAGCCGGCATCGTTGAACGTGCTGGAGGCGGCGATCTTCTGCGCGTCGCGCAGCGCCAGGGCCTCGTCGCGGATCATCTGCCAGTTCTGGCGCAGCGGCTCCAGCTGCGGGAACTCCTTGCCCGGGTCCAGGAACGGCGTGGTCGGCACCTTCGAGAACATGTACATGACCACGTTGATCGGGGCCATGAAACTGGAGTGGTCCAGCAGCTGGCGCGACCAGCGCGCGCGGACCTTGCCACGGAAGTGGATGTACAGCACGCAGGCCACGAACAGCGCTGCAATGACGATTTTGATGATCAAGGCACTTTCCTCCAGCCGCGGCCGGAACGGGAAACGGGGCGATGCACGGCCAGGCGGCCAGCACCGGTTCGGAACGCGGCAGGGGACGGGGACGTGCCGGAGGGGGGCGGCCGCCGATGTCGCGGGTTAACAGCTTATGGTCGGCAGGCCGTGCGCCGGGGTCAAGTTGCCCGTGCGCCGTGTTCATCCGGTTGCGAAGGAGGCGCAGGGCTGGGCGCGCAAGCTGTTGATGCTAAAGGCCAACTGGAATAAGTGAGACAGAATTGTCCGATTCTGCGCGACGAACTGTTCCAGCCACGACCCCGACATTTCTCCGACAAATCGTGGAATAGCGAACTGGCGAGTACTAAAATTAACGAAAACTTAGTAACTCCCTGTAACACCGGTTCGCTTGACGCATTGCGCCACCCACCGGGTCGTCCGAGACCCCGACATGCATCTTCCTGCCCTGCCATCCTCCTCCTGCGGCGATGACGCCGCCTCCCCGCTGCTGCTCAAGCGCGGCGAGCGTTTCCTGGCCCCGGATGTCTACCGCACCTGCCTGGACGGGCGCGAGGCGGTCATCAAGGACTATTCCCGCTACCGCGGCACCCCCGTTTCGCTGATCGCGCGGCTGATGGTGCGCCGTGAAGCCCGCATGCTGCAGCGCCTGGGCGGCTGGAAGCATGCCCCCGCACTGCTCGGCACCCTGGGTGGCCTGGCACTGGGCATGGAGTTCATCCCGGGCCAGACCCTGAGCACCGCGCAGGCCGTGGGCAATGAAGTGTTCGAGCAGCTGCAGCACGCGCTCAGCCGTCTGCACGCCGCCGGCATCACCCACAACGACCTGCATGGCACCAACGTGGTGGTCAGCGGCGGCGTGCCGGTGCTGCTGGATTTCACCTCGGCCTGGCGCGCCCCGCGCTGGCTGCGCCGCAATCCACTGAGCCGGCAGATGCGCCGCAGCGACATGAAGAACCTGCTGAAGATCCGCCAGCGCGTAACCGGCCAGGCCCCGAGTGCCGCGCAGGCCGCACTGGTGGCCGACCCGGGCTGGGTGGCCGCGGTGCGGCAGGGCTGGAAGCGGTTCTACAAGTGGGCCAAGCGCCGGTAGGGGGCGAGCTCGCTCGACCGCGTTACCGCTCTTTGTAGAGCCGAGCCCGCGCTCGGCTGCTGTTCCTGCATCGCGCGAAATGCAGCCGAGCATCGGCTCGGCTCTACGACATCCCGCCGAACGGGTTACAACGCGTCCGCGTCCAACTCACCGGTGCGAATACGCACCACACTGCCCAGGTCGTACACGAACACCTTGCCGTCCCCAATCTTGCCGGTGCCGGCGGCCTTCACGATGGCCTCAACCACGGCCTCCACCTGGTCATCGGTCACCGCCACTTCCAGCTTCACCTTCGGCAGGAAATCGACCACATACTCCGCGCCACGGTACAGCTCGGTATGGCCCTTCTGGCGACCAAAGCCCTTCACTTCCGTCACCGTGATCCCGGTAACCCCACGCTCGGCCAGCGCTTCGCGCACGTCGTCGAGCTTGAACGGCTTGATCACCGCCATGACCATCTTCATCGTCTATCTCCTGTCTTCCGGCGTGGAGGATAGCGCCTGAACGCGGCCCGTGCGAAGCCGCTGCCGCCTGTCCGGGCAGTGGGTGCCAGCAGTATCCTTGTGCCCAATCGGCCTGCCCGCGCCGGATGCACGGGCCCACCCCCACGGAGCACCCCATGATCGACCTGAACCAAATCGATGACCTCGCCCGTCGCCTCAGCGACCTGGTGCCGCCGGGCCTGCGCGAATCGCGCGAGGAACTGCAGGCCACCTTCAAGAGCGCGCTGCAGGCCGGCCTGGCCAAGCTCGACCTGGTCACCCGCGAGGAATTCGAAGTGCAGCGCGCCGTGCTGCTGAAGACCCGCGAGAAGCTGGACGCGCTGGAAACGGCCGTGCGCGAACTGGAAGGGCGCGGCACCGCAGAATGAAAAAGGAGGCGCACCGCGCCTCCCACTACAGAGTATTTCCCGGATGGGGCCTTGCGGCAAGGCCCACCGGACGCCCTAGACTCGCCGGCCTGTCGATCCGGCAGGACACGCAGGGCAGTGCCGATGGCGCAGGACACCGAATGGACACCCGTTTCGCACGACACCTGTGACCAGGTCGCCGGGCCGTTCTATCACGGCACCCGCGCCGATCTGGCGGTAGGCGAGCTGCTGAGCGCGGGCTTCAGGTCCAACTATCGCGACAGCGTGGTGATGAACCACATCTACTTCACCACGATTGCCAAGGGCGCCGGGCTGGCTGCGGAGATGGCCCGGGGCGAAGGGCGACCGCGCGTGTATGTGGTAGAGCCGACTGGACCGTTTGAAGACGATCCGAATGTGACCAACAAGAAGTTTCCCGGGAACCCGACGCGGTCGTATCGGAGTGCGCAGCCGTTGCGGGTTGTGGGGGAGATTGTGGAGTGGGAGCTCTACGACGCGGAGTTCGTTCGGCAGTTGAAGGCGTTTGTTGCTTCGGGGAGTGGGGAGATCATCAATTGATGACCTACTGGCGTTGGGCGTTGCGCACTTCTTCATCGGCTTTATAGATGTCCAGCCCGAGCTCAATGCCGCGCTCTCCCAAAGCGAGCAGCACGCGGGGCGAAAGCGAGACACCGTCATTGCTGCTGCACATGAAAAGACCGCAGAACAGGTCAGGCCGGAACCGTGCCAATGACTGCCATACGGCGAGATCGCCGGTGAGCTGATCGAGGATCTCGAAGATCTGCGCTTCCAGATCTTCAGGCTCACGACGCTCCGCATCAAGTTGCCAGCTTCCAGTCCTGGCGATACGCACGGTGCCTGGTGGGTTGCCTCTGAGTTCCTGCCCCTTGTGATGCGATGCGGTTGGAGTGGATCCGAGCAAGGCACTGACTTCTTCGGGCAGGAGGTCGTCCCCGAAGAATCTGAGGGTTACCAGGGAATGATCGAATGCGGCCATTGGAATCCAGTGCGTAGGCATCGTTGATGTCAGATTACGGCCGGAACCGGATGACAGCAGCTTCAGAATAGGCCGAAGCGCGGGAATCGGCATGCGCTCAAACGGAGAGCTGGCCGGACCCTACTTGAACATATCCAACAGGTCCTTGTCTTCATGCCGCTGCTCCCACGTGGAGAGAAAGCAAAAGCTGACCCCACTGCGCATGGCAACCCTCTGGAACGCCGCGAGCTCTTCCTTCGTGATCGGATACTCGACCGGATCAAAGTGCAGGAGCGCCCACGGCTTGAGGAGTGAGAACCCGAACGTGAGTTCCGAGAAGAGTTCCTTCAGCTTAGGCCGGATGGTGGAGAAGTCCCTGACCGGCCCCGCGCGATTGCCAAGGGCGTGGCACTGGCGGCGAATGGTTCTGTCACCACCGACCAAGCGGGCGATGAAGTGATCCTGGTGCACTTGAACGTAGAACAATTGCCGGCGAAATATCCTCATTCCCCGCATCTTCCCCCAAAAGCCCAGCCGTGCAAATCATCAAGCCCCATCCGGAAGCCGGACCTGCGCCGCGCATTCTGCCGCAACGGACCCAAGCGCTGCGCCCTTCATCCGTGAAAGTGCCGCAAGCGTACGTCGTTCATACGCCTCCGCGACGCCCGGATCTGGCTCTATGAAAGGCGATGTGCAGATATCTTCGACCTTGAATCCCCGTGCGATCAATGCCAAGACCCGCTCAGGCGCTTTGGGCAATGCATGGGCTACCGCGTAATTGATGGATAGCGAAGCGCCCGCATCTGAAAACGGCTTTAGCGCAGCCGCAACCTCAAGCCATGCTGGATCACCTGACTCGATGCCAGAGGTGACCTGCCCAAACTCCCGCTCGTGCTGCCACAGGTCCCAAAGCACCTTGCGCCCCCCTTCGTTGGCAATGCGATTGAGCACGGCCTGTGCCGAAGGGCGATCCGCCGCAACTGCAGCTGGACTGGCAAGCGCAAGCACGAGTAGGAGCGCTGTCATGTTTCCCATGGCACCTGACTCCCTGATGTATGGACCCTTGGATCCGGTCATACGACCTACCCACAAAGCAACATGTGGCGTACTTTCCCCTTATACAGCGCGATCCTAGTGCGGCTGGGGGTCGGCCATCAAGCCAGCGCATGGCCGGACCCAGGCATAGAATCAGACGCCTCGCCAATTCCACGTTCAGGACACCTGGGCCATGTCCGCTACGGGTCGCTGGCTGGTCAGTGATCCACAGGAAGTGCCCTGCGCGAGCCAATGTCCGCTCTCGGCCAGGGGTAGAAATTCGTGAACGTCATGAGTTGAGCCGCAAAGTGGCTTCAGATCGATAGAGCGCCCAAGCTCGACCAGTAGGCCTCCCTCTCGTGCGAGACCCCCTTGCTGTGCCAGTGTTTGCCGCCCCTTAAAGCTTCGTAGTGCCCAATTTCTGTGCGGGACAAAGGGCGCCAGCCAGATCCGCGGCGAAAGCCGCCTGCGACCTGGACGCCAAGGGGGAAACTGGAGAGAGCATTCTGCTGCGCTTGCGCCAGAGACTCGCCGTTGGCTCCGCCGTTGGATGTGGGGTTGGCAAGTTGTACCCCGTCATCCTCCCAGTTGCAGATCGGACATATGGCATAGGACCCGTAGAAGTCTTCCAGGGTCAGGAAGCCACATGATGGACAAGGCAGATCGATCATTGAGAACCAAGAACCTCAGGTAGACGAATCACTGGACCGGCAGGTGTCGCGCAGGGCTGAAGGGGACGAACGTCCGCTTCGGATCGAGAGCGGCCTCTAGCATTCCTGATCGCGTTGTCTGGCGCAGGCACGTTTCCTTTCAACCAAGGGCGGACATCAATCGCAAGAGCCTTCCTTATCGCGGAACTCCGGCGCGAGAGTTTGAGCTGCATCAGGCCGGCTAGATGCGCGACGCGCGGTTTTCATGCTCGGCCCTTGCCAAGCTGCTGCAAGATGATTGCAGGCTATTGGCTTTGGTCTACTCCAGCGATTCGTCACTCCCGCCCTTCCGCCTGGATATGGATAGACGAAACACCGGAAACCAAGGAATGGCTGGACCAAGCATCCAGCTCTTTCGCAATTGAACCACTCAGGTGCCATCCGCGGCCAGTGCACTGAGCCGAAGCCAGGGCAAGAACCACAAATTCAGGCCACGATTGCGCGGCATGATAGGAGCAGGCACTCACCATGAAGCCGCCCTTGTGATATGGCTCGGCGTGGAGATTGCTGACTTCAAGACCTGCTTGCTCAAACATCCGCGCCGCCACCTTGAGAGCTGCCTGCTGCGATGTGCAATTGGTGAACAAGCGCCAGTACAACTCCATGAGTCCACAATCTTCCAAAGGGCCCTCTGGGCGCGGTTGCGCTACTTATAGCAGAAGGCGCGTACGACCTTTCCCCTCTTGCCACCCGGGGTGCCAGCATCAAGGAACAGATAGTTGAAGAGCGCCCACGGCTTGAACAGTGGGCACCCTGGCATGAATCCCGAGAAGATCACCTTGAGCTGGGGCCGGAGAATCGAGAAGTCCTTGATCGGCCTTCCGTGCTCCTGTCGCGCGCTCCCATCAATGCGGAAGCTGCATCTTCAGCGCGCTTGAACCCCCGCGCAGCAGATACAACGCAACCAGAAACGGCCACAACGAGTTGACCGACGAGAACAGCCGCTGTGTCAGCCCCCTGAACCCCTCCGGGTCCGCTCCCACCACGTTCAACCAGAGATAAGCGATGCCCGCGACACTCACCATAGCAGTCACGGCGTACGCCCTTCGGTTGGCAGACCACGCGCTCAATTCGATGTGCGACATCGCCGGTGCAATGATGTTTGCGATGCCGATGGTGTAGAAGCCGTGCATCGGATGGCCCATGGGCCAGAGCCCGTTGGTCAGCATGGAAATGCCAAAGACCAACCAGCAGATTGCACCTACTGCAATCCGGCGACCGGACTCCCGCCATACCCCGATGGAGAACGCCACGAAGCCCACGCCGGAGCCGATAGCCGCGATCCTGCCGCAGAAGCTTGCAAGCGCTGGCGCCTGCAGGAGCTCGCTGGCGTGCTGTGCAAACCTGTTGTAGCCCGGCGCGGCCACGGCGGCAACGCTGGTCCAGAACAGGAACCACGGAAGCGGGACCAGACCCGCACACAGAAGAAGTCGGTTGCGGCGCAACACGTAACGTGATCCTTATAATGGCCTGCGCCAGTGGGTGGAATCCGTTCAAACACCGCAGAACCTTCCTGATCGGGGCAGGATGGCTCCGGCTGACTACAGAGGTAGTCATCTTCTGCACGACGCCCTAGGGGGTCAATAGGCAGAAAGTCACTCATGCCCGCAAGCGATGCAGACAACAACCTCATCATTCCGGTCCAGCCTGAGCTTCCACCATCTCTGGCTGTAAAGTTGACGTGTCCCATGCTCAGGTTTGCCATGTCCGCCGTCGACCAGAATGACATTGTCGGTGCACAGCACGAAGTGCAACGGCTTCTTGGCCGTTGCATTCTGCGACTTCAGCAGTGCGAGCAACTGATGAAGTCCATGCTCGCCTTTCAGAAGTTGTCCGGTACGCCGGAAGCACTCCCAATGGCTTTGGACAAGCGCAAAGCAGAGATCAGCGGCAAGACAATGGGGGTGCTGGTAGGTCACCTGACTGCCGAATGCGTGATCAAAGAGGGCAGCGAAGCCCCTGGCGGCCCATCGGGTTACGACAGCAATTCAAGCTTCGTCGCTCTGCACATGGGGCTAGAGTTTCCAGAGCAATCCCATGTAACGCTGCAAGCCGACCTGCGCGAACTGGTGAACCTCAGGAACGTGCTCGTTCACCACTTCATCGAGCAATACGATATCCAGACTGTCGAAGGATGCCTGAAGGCACAGGCTGCACTCAGCCGTTCCTACGCTCAGATCGACCGCCAATTTCAACGGCTGCGTGCACTTGCGGCAGATGTTGCGCGGGGAGCGAAAGCCTTTGCGGAGCTGGTTCAGTCTCCCCAGTTCCATGAGTTTATGGTCAACGGCATCGCGCCTGATGGACAGATCCATTGGCCGCTCACAGGTATTGTCAGTGCGCTGAGACAGGCCTTCCGAGAAGGGGCGATCGACGGCTGGGTGAGTCTGGACACAGCCGTTCGCTGGGTAGCAGAGCACCACCCGGAACAAACCCCCAAGAAGTACGGCTGTGCCCGATGGCGGCACGTCATTCACGAATCTCGTCAGTTCGAACTGCGCCACTTCGTGCACCACGGCCAGCTCGGGGCTTGGTTCCGCGAGCGGGCAGATTCGACTGGCTAGCCAGGCGCCGCCGTTGGTAATAGCAGCAATACGCTTTCGCCTACCAAGTGCTGTCGCATTTGCCGCTCCCTGCGTCTCTGGCGGAAGGTTCTGACGACTCCGTCGCAGAAGTGCCGCTGCGCCAAGCACGCCAAGGCTCTCGCCGCTTTCCTCGCTATGCGACAATGCCAAAAACGTCTCGGGTTTTGGCGGCATTGACCCCTACCCGTTGGCATTCCGAACAACAGCAGGTAATCGTTACTGCGCCACCGTGCATCGGTGGTCGGGACTCGAAAGCCCGTTTTGTTGGGAAGTAGTTTGCGCTTGCCAGCCGGCACCACCGCGCGTGGTGCCGGCTGGCAATCCGTCTGCCGGCTATGGCGGGCGGGGCGTGGGGGTCCTGTACCCGCCGGTTCCCAACATCCGGTTTTCGAGCCACGCTCTGCCCGCCACCTTTATCGGTGGCGGCGTCCGCCTGCATGCACGGAGCCCGCCATGACCACGCCGCACTCCCCACCCCCGCGCCACATCCAGCAAGTGCCCCCGGCCGAGCCAGCCCTGGATCCCAACAGCCTCATCGCCATCCTGCACGCCATCGGCGCGGGCGCTGCGGCCGACGGCCAGCCCTGGCCCGAGCGGTACCATCTACGCAGCCGGCAGATGCAGTTGTCCGACGCCGACTGCGCACTCACCGGCCAACGCATCGTGCAGGAGATCCTGCTGGCGGCCGAGCGCACGCGCCAGAACGGCGAGCCGGAGCAGTACGTCGGCGACCGGGTGATGGAGGGACTGGTGATGGCCGATCTGGCGCTGACCGCCTTCATCCACGAGCGGATGCGCCCCAAGGACTGAGCGCGCTTATGGCGCTGACCTTTCTGCCTGTGTGCGGGGTGACGAATGAAGAAGCACGGCCTTGCCGCTGCGGCGGTGTGCATCGCGGTGATCGGCGCGATGTGGGTGGAGTGGCCTGAGCCTGCGAGCGATCAGGTGTGGGCCTACCAGAAGCTGCAGCCGGCCGATTACCGCCTGCTGCACAGTGATGCACTCGGCTTCGTGACCGCGAAGGCACTCGAGGGCTTTGAACTGCACACGCGCCATGCCGGGGCGACATCCTTCGAGATCCGATGCAAGGGCGTGCTGCTGATGGAGGTGGAGAATGCGCCCTCGCGCGTGCTGATCCGCATGCCCGCCGATGCACGGTGGCGGGCGCCGGACATCGAGCGTCTGCGCACCAGCTTCGAGCGCTGGCTGGATCTGCATCAGAGCCAGGGGCGGTTGCTGGTGGAAAGTGCGGGGCCTTCGTGGGTTGAGGCGCGGTTTGGGCGCTTCAATGGGTTGGTGCTGGATGGGCAGCGGTGTCTGCTTGGGGCACCCGGCATCCGCCAGCCCGATCCCACCAACGACTTCAGCGCTGAAGTGCCTTCGTAGGCAGACGCTCACAGTTGCGCTGCGCCTGCACCGCAAGGGGCCGCCCGATGCTCGATCATCAAGGACGGCGCCAACGTCAGGGGCGGTCTGTACTGATGGAAACCGAGCCGTCATCCAGCAGGTGGACGTTTACATATGCGTCTGGCGGAGGTATCCGATCGATCGACGCCCCTGCGGGGAGAATGTCCCAACTGGTGATCGAGCCGCAGACTGTCCTGTGCACCAATCGGCGACTATCCAACCCTCGCTTGGCAAGCTCGGCCACAACTACTTCAGGAGGCTGGCGGTCGAAGCCCTTGTAGGCGGTGCACGTCTCTCCCGTCTGGCCAATGGGATACGTTGAACTCTCCACCTCATCCCGGCACCCCGGCAGGCCCATGGCGAGCGAGAGGGCCATCAGTACTCGCAAGCCGCGAGGGACTTCAAGTGAACACAGTTTTTCCAGCAGCCGATGTGGAGATTGGCATGCTTTCACTTGCACGCCGGTAAACCTCCCCGCAAAGAGCACAAGCCGCCCATTGGCCGACTTGTTCTTTGGTGCAAACGAAATCCCGGAACGGTGCACGCCTATCGCCTTCGACGCGAATTTTCCCACCACTGCTTCAGCGCAAGAAACAGTTGAAGGAATAGAAAGATCACCGCGAAGTAGCCCCAAATACGCAATCCCGTGTGCATAGCGTCCGGGTAATTGCGGTACGTGAGAACTGCGAAGTACGAAACGCCAAAGACCGCAGCGAGAAGCTGAGTGCCTATGAAGCCTTTCAACAAGGGACTCATTTCTTCTTCTCCAAGTCCTTCTGTACGATAGTCGCCCCTGCTCCCGCCAGGCCCTGGCCCGCTTGGGACGCCGCACCCTGGAGCGCCGATTGCCTGGGAATGGCAGTTCCGGTTGACGCAGTGGCAGTTGCCATGTTCGGTCCACCTGGGCCGCGGGATTGACTCAGCCGTTGGAGTGATCCCCGTGCAGCTGGCCCTGCGAAATCACCCATGGCAACGCCAACCCCGGAGGCTGCCAATCCACCCGCTGCACTGCCAATCGCGTTTGAAGCGACGCCCTCCGCCGTGATGGGCTGCCCTTTGATTGCGCTCTCTGCGGCGGAGCCGGCACCGCCTGCCACCGCATTGACCACGGTCTGTATAGCAACTGCACGCCCTACCGAAATCGTGCCAGATCCGACTGCCGCAACGGCTACTCCACCGGCGCCTCCGGAGACAGAGCCAACCGCAGCCGCAATGCCAGCCTCCACTTTGTCGATAGGCTTATCCGGATTCATGGCTTTCTGGACCGCGATGTCTGCGAGGCCGCCCAAGACGGCACCGTAGATGAATGGCATTACCGGGACCCTTCCTTCCGGATCGGTGAAGGAGTAGGGATTGCCGTAAGCGTAGCTGTAGCGATTGAAGTGTTTCGGACTTGAATGCGTGGAGATCGGATCCACCGAGAGGAAGAGTCCCAAGTGGGGATCATAGTAGCGCTGCTGCATGTAGCTCAGCCCAGTGGCAGCGTCGCTCACGTGTCCCGTATATCCAGGTCCATCCGCAACCTGCCCACCAACAACGGCCCCATAGGGTTCGTAGTCATAGCGCTTGACCACGTTGCCATTGGCGTCGGTCTCGGCAACCACCGAACCAAGCGCATCAGTATGAATGTAGGTGACCGTCTCGGCGCTTGCCGATGGCGCCAACGCCAAGCTCATCAGTGGTATGCAACTGAGCCAGGTCCCCATGGGGGCCCGTTTAGGAAAGCGCTTCGCCAAGCCCCAAGGAAAGAGGAAAACACGGTGATCGATCTCCTCGAACTTTTCCATCCTTCCAATCCCATTGAAAGGGCCTACAGCAAGATCCCGTCTTCATATCACAGCCCCTGATAGCTGGGGAAGCCACACTGAGACCCGTGCGTGTTGACGTGAATCAAGCGCTGGTTGTTGCCACGCTGATCTTTCAGAAGCATCCGCAGGTAGGGCACCTGGATTCCCCAAGTGAAATTGGCGTGGCGCTAGGAAGTGCGCGGCATGTGAAACCGACGCCCCTCATTGGAGTAGCACAGCGTTAGCGTCGATCCTTCACTTGATGGCAGAGACCCGTGTCCGCAGAGGAAGAAGACACGCTCCAACCATCGGCCGGAATCCCCCTAGTATCTGCACCAGCAATTCCCGATAGTCCCACGCAGATTACCTGCAGCACCATCGAGCGTCCCTCTGCAGGAATCCACACATGAGCCTGGCGCTGGTCCACAGCCGTGCCCGCGCCGGGGTCGATGCCCCACTGGTGCGGGTGGAAGTGCACCTCTCTGGCGGCCTGCCTGCCACCCAGATTGTCGGACTGGCCGAGACCAGCGTGCGTGAATCCCGTGAGCGCGTACGTGCGGCCCTTCTTTGCGCCCGCTTCGACTTTCCGCAGCGGCGCATCACGCTCAACCTCGCGCCCGCTGACCTGCCCAAGGAAGGCGGGCGTTACGACCTGGCCATCGCGTTGGGCATTCTGGCAGCCAGTGGCCAGATCGATCCGCAGTCGCTGCTGCAATACGAGTTCCTGGGTGAGCTTGGCCTGACCGGCGAGCTGCGGCCGGTGGCGGGCGCGCTGCCCGCTGCGATTGCAGCGGCTGACGCTGGGCGCATCCTGGTGGTGCCGCCGGGCAATGCCGCAGAGGCCGCGTTGGCCGAGCACGCCGATGTACGTGTGGCGCGCACGCTGCTGGAGTGCTGCGCCGGGTTGGGCAATCCGCGCCTGTTGCCGTCCGTGGAGCGCGTGGACACGACACCGTTGCCACTGCCCGATCTGGCCGACGTGCGCGGGCAAGCGCATGCGCGGCGCGCGTTGGAAGTGGCGGCCGCCGGTGGGCACCATCTATTGCTGATCGGTAGCCCTGGCTGCGGCAAGACACTGTTGGCCTCACGCCTGCCCAGCCTGTTGCCGGACACCGAGGAAGCCGAGGCGTTGCAGCTGGCCGCGATTGCCTCAGTGAGCGGTGAGGGGCTGGATCCGCGGCGCTGGCGACAGCGTCCGTTCCGGGCGCCGCACCACAGCGCGAGTGCGGCGGCGCTGGTGGGTGGGGGCAATCCGCCCTGCCCCGGCGAGATCTCGCTGGCCCATCACGGCGTGCTGTTCCTGGATGAGCTACCAGAGTGGAACCGCAGTGCGTTGGAAACCCTGCGAGAGCCGCTGGAATCCGGCCACATCCGCATCGCCCGCGCGGCACGCAGCGTGCAGTATCCGGCACGATTCCAGCTGGTGGCGGCGATGAATCCCTGCCCCTGTGGCTGGGCCGGCGACCGCAGTAACCGCTGCCTGTGCAGTGATGAGCGCATCAACCGCTACCGTGCGCGGGTTTCTGGCCCGCTGCTGGACCGCATCGACCTGCATATCAGTGTGACGCGCATGGATGCCGTGGAGCTGCGGGAGAGCACGCCACTGGGTGAGCCCAGTGCTGCGGTACGTGCACGGGTGGAAGCCGCCCATGCCCGGCAGCAGGCGCGTGGCGGGCTCAATGCGCATCTGCCGCCAGCGGCGCTGCGAGCCTGTACCCGACTCAGCGATGCAGATCAGGACATGCTGGAGCAGGCCATCGAGCGTCTGCAGCTTTCCGCACGTGCGATGCACCGGATTCTGCGCGTGGCGCGCACGATTGCGGATCTGGCGGGTTGTGAAACGATCCACACGGCGCATCTGGCTGAGGCGATCGGCTACCGGCAGTTGGATCGGGGAAAGCCTTAGAAATGACGGTCGGGTTGGCTATTGGTAGAGTCGACCGTTGGTCGACTCTCGCGCGAAGCGCGGCCTTCTGAGAGGTAGATGCGAAGAGCGGTCGACTAACAGTCGACCCCACCAAGGGCAGGCATCAGGCTGCCGAATGCAACCGTCCCCGCTTCGCCAGCAGCGCCACCCGACGGCTGACCAGCGCGTGCAGCTCCGCCAGCTCCGACGCCCGGCCAGCCGTCATGTTGTCGCCGAACAGCACCCGCGACAGCCCCGCCGCGTCGCTGTCCTCCGGGTGCTGCCAGCGGTCGCGATATACCTTCTGGCACACCAGCCAGGCCTGCGGCAGCCCACCGCCGGGTAGCGGGCGGACCACGCGTTCGTAGACGTGCCAGAAGTGGTACTCGGCCTGCAGGTCGATCACAGGTGCCACGGACGGCGCCTGCCGGGGCCGTCCTGGGCCTCGGATGCCGAACAACCGGGTTGGCGGGGTCTGCTGTGCCATGCGCACAGGATGACCCAGCAACATTGTGGGAACCTTGCGTCGCCGCCAGAAAATCCCTGTTGATTGCGCAAGGCGGGCTTCAGGGCGGGCTTCGGGGTCAGAGCCCTTTGCCGTGCAAAGGGATCTGACCCCCGATCACGGGATGGCTGCGGGGTCGGATCCCTTTGCGCAGCAAAGGGCTCTGACCCCGCCCTCGTCGCCTCAGAACGCCATCGAGGTACTGAACATCAGCTGCCGTGGCGCGCTGCGCTGCAGGGTCTGGTAATCCCCCGAGAACGACGAGCCGGCGATGGTGGCGGTGCCGATGTTGTGGCGGTTGAACAGGTTGCTCACATCCAGCCGCAGCTCCAGGCCGGGCACGGCGCTGTCCGCACCGAAGCGGTAAGCGGCGTAGGTGTTGACCTGCCAGAACGTGGGCACGCGGATGTCGTTCTCGTAGGTGAAGGGCTGGCGCAGGTACGAGGTGCTGGTTGCACCAAAGCGCCAGTCACCGAAGTGGGCGGACAGGTCGCTGACCAGCGAGATCTGCGGGTAGCCCGGCTGGGCGTTGCCCTTGATCGGGTACACCGTGTCATCCACCACGAAATCGCTGTCATAGTACGAACGGGCCACGGCCACGCCCTGGTAGAACTGCAGGTGGTCGGTCAGGTCGGCGGTGATGCCGAGGTCGGCACCGATCACGTGCATCTTCGGCATCAACCGCACGGTGTTGATCTGTGCGAACTGGGTGCCGATGGCAGCCGACAGCAGGCGGTTGCGGATGTCGTTGTAGAACACGTCGCCGGTGATCGTCAGCCGATCGAAGCGATGCGATGCACCCACGGTGAGGTTCCAGTTCTTTTCCGGACGCAGGGTACCCGCTACGCGGTCGAACTCTTCCTGGTCGGTGATGGTCCACGCCGAGGCGGTGTAACCGATGTTGCCGCGCTGAGCGACGCGATAGCCGTTCATGGTATTGGCCAGGTCGATGAAGGCATCGGTGGATTCGGTCGGGCTCCAGAACAGCGAGACATGCGGCAGGAAGTTGCTCTTCGCGCGCAGCGTGCCGTTCACCGGCCGGTCCTTGGCATCGCCGAGGCCGCCGCCGCGGGTGCGGAAGTCCACGGCCTTGAAGCCGACACCCAGCTTCAGCGTGTCGTTCAGCACGATGTCGTCCTGCAGGTAGAACTGGCGTGAGCGGGTCACCCAGCTCGATGCGTTGTCGGTCTTGAACGCGGGGCCGTACACATCGAACGGGCCGGTGGCCTTCAATGGCGGGCCCTCGCCCAGCAGTGGCTGCTCGTACCACTCGGTCTTGGCGGCGGCCTTGCTCTTCTCCTGCCAGAAGCCGGCGGTGAAGGTGTGCGCGCCGGTCTCGAACTGCAGGTTGACCATGCCACCCAGCCGGTTGAGGCGTGGTGTCTGCACCTGTTCGGAGAACGGTGCGCCGTTGGGTGACGGTACGGTCGGGTCGGTCAGCGTGGCCTGGGTGTGGCTGTTGGCGTTGTACAGCTGCACGTTGCCACTCAGCGCCGGGGTGATCTGGAAGCGATGGTTGATCGATGACACGCGGTCGCGGGTGATCTGGCCGGTGTCGTACGGAATCAGTTCGGAAAGCTCGCCGCAGGTGTAGGCGCCGCAGGACTTGTCTGCATTCTCCGGCGAGGCCACGTACCACGCCCACGCATAATCGGGATAGAAGATGTCGGCCTTCCAGCCCAGTTTGCGGATCATGTCGAAGGAGATGTTGTTGTAGCCCCAGACCTTGGCCTTGCTGTCGGACAGGAACACGGTGACATCGCCCCAGGCGACGTCCTGCTGCAACTTGAGGTCGCCGCGCAGGAAGTTCTGCGTGCCCTCGCCCTGGTACTTGTCGGCAGACACGCGCTGCAGGTCGACCAGTACTTTCGGGCCCTGCTCGCCGAGCTGGCCGCTCTGCCCGGATACGGTGGTGACCAACGTGCTGTTGCTGCCCACGCCCTGCTTCAAACGCAGGCTGGGCGTGTCCTGCAGGTCACGCAGGCGGTACTCCAGGCTGCCGCCGTTGACGCTGCTGGAGAACACGCTGACCGGTGCGCCACCGGGGCTGACCGTGATCGCGCCGATGCCATCGGGCACGCCCACGTTCACCACGCTGGTGCCGGTAAGCGAGAGGAAGCCGTTGTCGTTCAGCGGCACGCCTTCGAAGGTGATGCCCATTTCATTCATGCGGAAGCCGCGCACGAACAGGCTGGTGGCCGAGATATCCAGGCCCAGCCCATCGGTGGCAGTGTAGCTGGCGCCCGGTACCTGCCTCAGCATCGCCAGGCCGTTGTTGCCGGTGACCATCGCGTCCAGGTCTTCGGCCTTGATGATGTAGCGGTTGGGGCCGACCACCTGGGTCGGTGCCACGGCCGCACCGCGCGGTGTGGCGATAACCTGCAGGGCATTGAGCGTGGTGGGCGTGTCGAGCGCGGTGGCGTGCGTTTCTGCGGCATGCGCTGGCGCGGTGATGGCGGCGATGATGGCCAGGGCGAGGCGCGTCGTGGGTGGGGTGTTCATGGGCAGATCCAGGTGCAGGGAGAGAGCGGCGCAGGCGCACGCCCAGCGCGTTGCAGCACCGGTGTCGGCGCCCTGGCTGGCGGTGCGATTGCGTTGAGAGGGTGACGGCGCGGTGCGCGCCGGTCAGCAGACGAAGACGATCATCTGCCGCAGGATTCGATGGCGTGATTTCGACGTGCGAAATTCTTGCATCGCACTGGCGCATCCGCCATTGCGCCGTGGTACAGCGCGGCTATACGCAGGTATCGTCCTGTCCGGTATCTTCAGATACCCGATTCCGGATTGGCAGGAGCCTTGATGATCCGCTGGACCACCTGGAAAGTAATAGCCATCGTTGGCGTGACGCTGCTTTCGTGCATGGAAACTGCGCAATCGCACGACAGAGTTGAAGTGCGTTCCCCACAGCGTCTGGATGCCCTGATCGACGCGCTGGTCACCACGCCGTCGCCGATCAGCCCGGCCCAGTTGCATGAGCTGGGCATCATCGCGCCGTTTTCCTTTGAGAAGGATGCAGGACCGCGCATCTACCGGTCACAGCCGATGCTGACCGCCGATGGCTATGCCATCGACAATGTGGAGTATCGCGTGATACGCGGCAAGGACGATGACATCCGCCTCCTGTTCGTCACGTTCGTGGATACGCCATGCTTCCCACTGGAGCGGTTGGCTAAGCGTTACACCCTGCAGCCATTCATCTATCCACCCAGCCATGGTGCGCCATTGATCGCGCGGAACCACGAGCAGCACCATTCGCTCACCGTAGGAGCGCAGGAGATCATCGTCCGCAGCCAGCGCGATGCTCCGCACTGCGTGCTGGGCCTGAGGCGCTGAGCGCCGCTTGGCGCCTCAACGCAATACGTAGGTCTCAATGGCGCGCGCCACGCCGTCATCAGCATTGCTGCTGGTCTCGAACCGCGCCACCGCCTTCACCGCGTCGATGGCGTTACCCATCGCCACGCTGGTGCCGGCGTACTGCAGCATGGTCAGGTCGTTCTCCTGGTCACCGATGGCCATCACGTTGGCGCGGTCGATGCCCAGGTGCTCGGCCAGCTTCTGCAGGCTCGGCCCCTTGCCTGCACGGTGGTCGAACACTTCCAGGAAGAACGGCGCGCTCTTCAGTACCGCGAAACGTTCGGTCAGCTCGCTGGGCAGGCGCGCGATGGCGGCATCCAGCACATCCGGCGCGTCGATCATCATCAGCTTGATGAAGGACATCGACGGATCCATGTCCTCCACGCGGCGGTACGACAGCGGCATCCGCGAAAGATGCGAGTCGGCTACGGTGTAGTAGCTGATGTCCTGGTTGGGCGTGTACATGCGCTGGCTGTCCAGCGCCTGGAAGTGCACGCCGAGTTCGCGGGCCACCTGCTCGCAGAACAGGAAGTCGTCGAAGCTGAGCGGATACTCGACCACGGTTTCGCGCGTGCCGATGCGCTGCACCAGGCCGCCATTGCAGGCGATGCAGTAGTCGTCGTTGCCGGTGATGCCCAGCTCGTGCAGGTACGGCGCCAGGCCCGGAACCGGGCGGCCACTGGTCAGCACGATGTGCACGCCCAGCGCGCGCGCCTGCGCGATGGCCTTCCTGGCGCGGGAGGTGAGCTGGTGCGACGGGTCCAGCAGCGTGCCATCCATGTCGATGGCGACCAGTTCGATGGTCGATTGCCGGCGGCCCATGTCCATTGCGTTCAACTCGTGCGGGGCACGCCAGTTTACCCCCTCATGCCCGGTTCACCTCTTTGCCCACGTTGGCCGGGATACTGCGGGAGCCTGTGCGTCCCCCACCGCAGGACGGCCCGTTGACCGCCCTTCCCTGGAGAACCTTGCGACGCATGACCTACCGTGCCCCTGAAACCAATGACAGCGCGCCCCTGGCCCAGCAGATCGAGCAGATGATCGACGAGCTGCCCGGCGACCAGGTGAGCGTCGGCACCCTGCTCAGCGCGCTGGGCGATGAGGGCCTGCTGCTGATCGTGATCCTGCTCTCGGCCATCTTCATCATTCCGGTGTCGATTCCCGGGCTGAGTACGGTGTTTGGCGCCTCGATCCTGCTGATCGGCCTGAGCCGGGTGCGCAACCGCCCGCTGTGGGTGCCACAGAAGCTGGCCCGCCGCGAGATCGCCACCGACAAGCTGAAGGCCAACCTCGGCCGTGCGCTGAAATGGGTGCACCGCATGGAGCGGCTGTCGCGGCCGATGCGGCTGGCGGTGATGGTGCGCTCGAAGAAGATGATGCGCCTGAACAACCTGATGCTGGTGTTCGCGACCCTGCTGTTGATGGCGCCGGCCGGGCCGATACCCTTCAGCAACACGCTGCCGGCGCTGGCGCTGATGTCCTTCGCCATCGGTTTCATCCAGCGCGATGGCGCGGCGGTGGCGGCCGGTTATGGCTTCGTGGTGGCCACAGTGGTGTATTTCGGCGTGCTGCTGGGCGGCGTGGGGTTTGCTGCGGAATCGGTGTTCAGCGGGTTCCGCAGCAGTACTGCGGAACTGTAGAGCCGAGCCCATGCTCGGCTGCTCTTCGACCTGTACGCGAAACCCCGCGCTGCGCGCGTAAGCCGAGCATGGCTCGGCTCTACAGAACTACCTGGCCGACACCCGCCACACCACGTCGCCCACGTCGTCGGCCACCAGCAGCGCGCCCTCGGCGTCCATGGCCATGCCCACCGGTGCGCCCATCAGGGTCTTCTCGTCCTTTGAGGCGAAGCCGCTCACCACGGTCTGCGGGCGCCCGGTCGGCTTGCCGTCCTTGAACGGTACATACACCACTTCGTAGCCGCTCAGCGGTGAACGGTCCCAGCTGCCGTGCTCGCCGATGAAGGCACCGCCGTGGTACTGCGCCGGCAGTGCCTGTCCGGTGTAGAACAACAGGCCCAGGGGTGCCACGTGCGAGCCGATGGCGTAGTCCGGCACGATTGCCTTGGCCACCAGGTCCGGCCGCTGCGGCTGCACGCGTTCGTCCACGTGCTGCCCGTAGTAGCTGTAAGGCCAGCCGTAGAAGCCATCTTCCTTCACCGAGGTGAGGTAGTCAGGCACCAGGTCGGCACCGATCTCGTCGCGTTCGTTTGCTACCGCCCACAGCTTCCCGGTACTCGGCTCCCAGTCCAGCCCGGTCGGGTTGCGGATGCCCGAGGCGTAGATGCGGCTGCCGCGGGTGGCCACGTCCACTTCCAGCACCACCGCACGGCGGTATTCGACGGCCAGGCCGTTCTCGGTGATGTTGCTGTTGGAGCCCACGCCCACATACAGCTTGCGGCCATCACGGCTGGCCAGCAGTTCCTTGGTCCAGTGGTGGTTGATGGTGCTGGGCAGGTCGGTGAACTCGCGGCCCTTGTCCGACATGCGGGTTTCGCCGGGCACGTAGTGGTACTGCATGATGTTGCCGGTGTTGGCCACGTACAGCGTGTCGCCGATCAGCTGGATGCCGAACGGCGAATGCAGGCCCTCGATGTAGACATGCTGGGTCCACGTGTTCGTTCCCGGCGTGCGGCGCAGCAGGGTGACCCGGTTCCCGCCCTTGCCGGCCTTGCCCGAGCGCGCTTTGACCTTGCCGGCAATCCACTGCTTGGGCGTGGTGACCGGTTCTTCACCGGGGCCGTTGCCTTCCACCACCAGTACATCGCCATTGGGCAGGGTCAGCAGGCGCCGCGGATGCTGCAGGTTGGCGGCGATGCGCTCGATCTTCAGGCCCTCGGCCACCGTGGGGGTCTGCCCATCAGTCCAGCCGACGCCCTTGGGCACCTGCATCGGCGGCATCAGGAAGTTGGCCGGCTTGGGCAGCGGCGGCTGCGGGCCCGACTGATCGGCGGGATGGTATTCAGCCTTGCCGGCGCAGGCCGACAGCATCACGGCCAGCGCCAGGGCGCCCACGGTGGGCAGGATGTGCTTAGCCATGACGACCTCCCTGCAGCACCGGCGGCTGCAGTGACAGCAGTATCAGGCCCAGGGCGATCAGGGCCACGGTCAACGCCGACAGGATCGTGCCCGGCACCGCAACGGCGTACGCGTCGCGGCTGTGCACGAAGGCGTTCCAGATGGCCAGCACCACCGCGACCAGGTTGAGGAAGAAGTCGATGCGGTCGATGCGGGTGGCGGTACCGTTGCGGCGCCAGACCGCGAAGAGGTTGATCAGGCGCGGCACGATGGCGATCAGCAGGCCGAAGGTGATCAGCCAGGCAGCGGCCTTGCCCCACATCACCTCGGCGCTGTTGAGATAGATCGCGTCGAAGATCAGTGCGCCGACGAAGAAGCCGAAAGGTATCGGGTTCAACAGGCTGAACAGCGTGGTGCCGAGGCCGCGATGGGCCTGGGCGAGCGGATTGACCATCATCGTGCTCCGTGCGGAAGGGTGCACGGGCTGTAGTAGCACAGCGCGATGTGAGGACGCGCGATGATGCCCCGGCGGGGCTGCCACACCCTCCGCGCAGGCACCGCGCTAAGTGGATTCGTCCTCGCGCACCTCGTGGAAGGGCAGCATCGTCTCGAAGCCGAATTCGTGTTCCATGCTGGTGCGGACCAGGCCGCCGATGGCGTAGCGGCTGGTGTTGGCGTGCACGTCTATGCCACCAGGCCGCCACTCGGTGCGCAGATGCAGCGTCTCTGCGCGTCGCATGACGATCCGTTCCTCCTGCAGCAGCGCGCGACGATGCTTCTTCATCAACAGGCGCAGCGGTTTCACCGTGGTGATGCCGAAGGCTGCCAGCTCGGGCAGCAACTCGCTGATATCGGCATCGTCGCCATAGTCGTGGCTGCGCGTATGCACGGACAGCACCACCTTGCGGATGGCGGCAACCGAGAGCGGGGTCTGGTCCACGCGCGCACGGGCACGCTGGCGTGCGTTCTTCATGTGTGACTTCACCTGCATGCGATTACCCACGTTTCCCGTACCTCGAAGCAAGCGAGCGATGATGGCGTGAAGGCATTCGAGTGCCCCGTCATAACTTGGCGTACTAAGTGTTTGTGACGCAATTGGCACATTCGCACATTGCGGGAGTGAAGAGGTAGGGGGTTGTTCGTTATGTCGCGTTTGGCTCGTTGCGATGGGGCAGTTCCGCCCCGCCGTCCTGCCATGCCGATTCACAACAGAAGGATTCGTGTATGAAGCGACACACGCAACGCACCGCGCCACCGCGCTCCGCGCGCCTGGCCCTCGCCACTGCCTTGGTACTGGGCAGCCTGGCCGTCACTGCCCAGGCCCAACAGGCCGATCCACTGGCGGCAATACAGTGGCACCTGCTCAACACCGGGCAGACGGTCCCGGCTGACACGCTGCCGGTGGCCGGCAAAGATCTGAACGTGGATGGCCTGTTCCGCAACGGCATCCGCGGCCAGGGCATCACCATCGCCATCGTCGATGACGGCCTGCAGATCGCGCATCCGGACCTGGCGGCCAACGTGGCCGCGGTGGCCGGCAAGAACTTCACCAATGGCTCGAACAACCCCACCCCGACCAACCCGGATGTCGACAACCACGGCACCATGGTCGGTGGCATCGCCGGCGCGGTGGGCGCCAACAACCTGGGCGTGCGCGGTGTGGCCCCGGCGGCGACGTTGAAGGGCTTCAACCCGATTTCGCGCTCGGCCCTGGGCAACCAGCAGAGCAACATTGAGTACGCCTGGTGGGACGGCGCGGAATCGGTCGACGTGCAGGTGTTCAACAACAGCTGGGGCGCCGGCCCGGGCAATCCAAACCTGCCGCTGGCGTACAGCGAAAACACGATTCGTTCGTACGAGCAGGCACTGTCGGGCACGCGCGGTGGCCGCGGCGGCATCTACGTGAAGTCGGCCGGCAACAACTTCAACAATGCCTCGATCAGCCAGACCCAGGATGTCTGCACCACCGACACCAAGAACCGCAACACCGGCTGCGTGCCGGCCGGCCGTGATCCGCGCAACAACCTGTTCAACGTGATCACCGTGGGCGCGGTGCGCGCCGATGGCGTGCGCTCGTCTTACTCCTCCACCGGCTCGGCCCTGTGGGTTTCGGCCTTTGGTGGTGAGTACGGCCTGCAGGCGCAGTACGCGCCCGGCCTGGTGGCACGCGCGTACGACCCGGCCATCGTCACCACCGACGTGACCGGGTGCGCGCAGGGCAGCAACAAGAACACCAACCGCCAGAACACCCTGGACAGCAACCTGTCGGCCATCGACAGCACCTGCAACTACACCGCCAAGATGAACGGCACTTCGGCGTCGGCGCCGATGGTATCGGGCGTGGCGGCACTGGTGCTGGAAGCCAATCCGAACCTGTCCTATCGCGATGTGAAGTACATCCTGGCCACCACCGCCACGCGCAACCACCCGAACCAGCCGGCGGTGACGCTGGCCGACGGGCGCACGCTGGTGCCGGGCTGGACGGTGAATGCCGCCGGCCGTGCCTACAGCAACTGGTATGGCTTCGGCGTGGTCAACGCTGCACGTGCAGTGCAGGTGGCCGAGAACTTCCAGTCGCTCGGTGTGCTGGTCGACAGCGGCTGGCGCACCACCACGCGTACCGTGGCCATCGGCAATACCTCGGCCGCCGCCGCACGCCTGACCTTCCAGTTGGCCAACGGCGCGCGCAACATCGAAAGCGTGCAGCTGGGATTCCGGGTCAACCACCGCAACACGCGCCAGCTGCAGTTCGTGCTGGTGTCGCCCAGCGGCACCCGCAGCGTGGTGCAACCGGCGTTCACCGCGATCGGCTCGGGCACGGGTGGCGCGCAGAGCAATTTCACCAGCTGGGACCTGCTGTCCAGCAATGCCTTCCTGGATGAGAATGCCAGCGGCACCTGGACGCTGGAAGTGACCGACATGGGGCAGGCCGCGACCGCAGCTTCGCGCGGCAACCTCGAATTCTTCAAGATCCGCGTTCTGGGGCACTGATGATGAAGACCACCATTCTGTTGAGCACGCTCGCCTTCGCGGCGATGACCTCCCCTGCCTGGGCACAGAGCTCGGGGCAGACTCCTCCGGCCAGGACCCTGTCGACCGTGGATGCGCAGGAACTGAAGGCGTCCGCTACCGGCCGCGCGTTCGATGTAGGCGGCACGCGTTTCCAACTGTCCCCCTCGGCCACGGTGAAGCAGGCCAGCGGCGGCCAGTTCACGATCACCCCGCAGGCGGCGGCGACCACCAGCTCGCGTACCAGGCGTTCGCTGGATGGCGCAGCGGCGGCACCTGCTGATGCCGGTGCCGGCAAGTTCGCGGCGGCGGTCTCCCGTGACGGCGCGCCGGTGGTGGCGACGTCGCGGGTCAAGGTGTTCTTCACCGATGCAGCATCGGCCCAGCGCGCAGCCGCCGCCACTGGCGGTACCGTGGTGAAGGTCTCCAGGGCTTCAGGCCAGGCCATCGTGGAGTACCCGTCGGTGAACGCGGCGCTGGATGCGACCACCAGGCTGCTGTCCACCGCCGGTATCCGCGCGACCGAGCCGGACGTGGTGCAGTGGGAAGAGACCAAGTAAGGCGTTGAGTGGTGCCCCTGGCCGGTTGGCTCTCCTGGCCGGCCGGGGGATTGGTGTCAGGGTGTGCCGACCAACGGTCGGCACCCACCGGACTCATGCATCACGTGTCGACCAAGGTCGGCACCCACCGCGGTAGAGGTGGCGTCAGCGGGCGGCGAGTGTGCCGCTGTGCTTGAGGTGGCAGCTGGCCAGTGCGTCGTTGCCGGCGGCCGGGTGGCCGGGTTCGAGCAGCAGGCGCTGCACGTCGGAGAACAGCTTGTCCACCGGCATGCCGTACGGCGCGAACAGGCGCAGGCGGCCCTGGCGGTCGAACACGTAGCCACCGGCGATGTGGCTCATGGTGTAGGTATCCGGTACCTGGCCGGGCTCTTTTTCGTAGAACGCCTTGAAGTCACTGGCCATCGCCGCCAGCTGTGCTTCGTTGCCGACCAGCGCGATTGCCTTGGGATCGAAGGCTTCCACATAGGTGCGCGCAACCTCCGGCGTTTCGCGCGCCGGGTCGACGCTGACGAACACTACCTGCAGCTGGTCGGCATCCCTGCCCATCAGGTGCTTGACCTGGCTCAGCTCGACCATGGTGGTCGGGCACACGTCCGGGCAGCTGGTGAAGCCGAAGAACAGATAGGTCACCTGGCCCTGCAGGTCCTTCGGGCCACGCACGGTGCCGTGGCTGTCGGGCATCGACCACTGTTGGCCAAGTTCTTCGCAGGCAATGTCCTTGGAATAGAAGTCCATGCGCGACTGCGCACTACAGCCGGCCAGCAGGCCGAGCAGCAGGCCTGCGGCCAGCCGCAGGCCACGATGGGGGAACGCAATGCCGTTCACGGTTCGCAGGCTCAGTTGATCATCATGTGGTAGTGCATGCTCCAGATGATCCAGACCGACAGCGCGACGACGATGAACAGGATCACCAGGGTGAACACGAAGCTGGCCAGGTTCCACCCGCCTTCGGACTTGCGGTCCATGTGCAGGAAATAGACCAGCTGCACCAGGATCTGTGCCACCGCGAAGCCGACCAGCAGGAACAGCGTGAGCGGCCGCGACAGCACCGGGTTCATCACCAGCGCGAACGGCACCACGGTCAGCAGCGCGCACAGCACGAAACCGATCAGGTAGGACTTGGTGGAGCCGTGCGCATTGCCGGCGCGCGAGGTTTCGACGTGGGCCATGTCAGAAGGCTCCGATCAGGTAGACGAAGGTGAAGACGCAGATCCACACCAGGTCCAGGAAGTGCCAGAACAGGCTCAGGCACGAAACGCGGGTGATGTTGGTCGGGGTCAGGCCACGGCGGTAGACCTGGTGCATGACCACCGCCATCCAGATCAGGCCGCTGGCGACGTGCAGGCCGTGGGTGGCGACCAGCGCAAAGAACGCCGACAGGTAGGCACTGGTGCTCGGGCCTGCGCCTTCGTGGATCAGGTGCGAGAACTCGTAGATTTCCATGCCGATGAACGAGGCACCGAGCACGAAGGTCACGCCCAGCCAGCGCAGCACCGCCGACGCATCGTGGCGATGCATCGCCAGCACGGCCTGGCCGTAGGTGATGCTGGACACAAGCAGCAGGAAGGTCTCGGCCATCACGAACGGCAACGAGAACAGCTCCTTGCCGGTGGGGCCGCCGGCATAGGCGGTGCTGAGCACCGCATACGAGGCGAACAGCGAACCGAACAGCACCAGGTCGGACATGAGGTAGACCCACATGCCGAACACCTTCATGCCGCCCTGCTCGTGGCTGTGGTCGTGTTCGTGATGGTCCTCGTGCGCCTGCGTGTCGCTGGCCAGCTCGGGGCGGGTCAACAGGTTCATGCGCGTACCTCCTTCAGCTTGGCAAGGTTGGCCGCTTCAGTGCGCGCCACCTCTTCGGAACTGACGTAGTAGTCCACGTCCTCGTCGTAGGACCGCACGATCAGGGTGACGATCATCGCGATGAAGCTGACCGCGGCCATCCACCAGATGTGCCAGACCAGGGCGAAGCACAGCACCAGGATCCAGATGTTGAGGATCAGTGGCACGCCGGTGTTCTTCGGCATGTGGATCGGCGCGTACTTCTTCGGCGGCGGCGGCAGGCCGCGCTTCTTCGCTTCATGGAAGGCGTCCAGCTCGTCGGCCTTGGGCACCACGGCGAAGTTGTAGAACGGCGGCGGCGACGGCGTGGCCCATTCCAGCGTGCGTGCGTTCCACGGGTCGCCGGTCAGGTCCAGGTTGCGCTTGCGGTCGCGCACGCTCACGTAGATCTGCACCAGCATCAGGATGATGCCCGCGAACACGAACAGCGCGCCGATGAAGGCGGCGATCAGGTACGGCGTCCACGCCGGGTTGTCGTACTGGTTCATGCGGCGGGTCATGCCCATGAAGCCCAGCATATACAGCGGCATGAAGGCCAGGTAGAAGCCGATCACCCAGCACGCGAACGACCACTTGCCCAGGCGCTCGTTGAGGGTGAAGCCGAACACCTTCGGGAACCAGTACGCGAAGCCGGCCAGGTAGCCGAACAACGCGCCACCGATGATGGTGTTGTGGAAGTGCGCAACCAGAAACAGGCTGTTGTGCAGCAGGAAGTCCGCTCCCGGAATGGCCAGCAGCACGCCGGTCATGCCACCGATGGTGAAGGTGACCAGGAAGGCAATGGTCCACAGCATCGGCACACTGAACTCAACGCGGCCACCGTACATGGTGAACAGCCAGGTAAAGATCTTCACGCCGGTGGGAATGGCGATGATCATCGTCATGATGCCGAAGAAGGCGTTGACGCTGGCACCGGAACCCATGGTGAAGAAGTGGTGCAACCAGACGATGAACGACAGGATGCCGATCGCCAGCGTTGCACCGACCATCGACTTGTAGCCGAACAGCTTCTTGCGCGCGAACGTGGCGGTGACTTCAGAGAAGATGCCGAACGCCGGCAGCACCAGGATGTACACCTCCGGATGGCCCCAGGCCCACACCAGGTTCACGTACATCATCGGGTTGCCACCCAGCGTGTTGGTGTAGAAGTTGAAGTCCAGGTAGCGGTCCAGGGTGAGCGCGCCCAGCGCCACGGTCAGGATCGGGAAGGCGGCGATGATGATCACGCTGGTGACCAGCACGGTCCAGGTGAACACCGGCATCTTCATCAGAGTCATGCCCGGCGCACGCATGCGCAGGATGGTGATGAACAGGTTGACGCCGGTCAGCAAGGTGCCGATGCCCGAGGCCTGCAATGCCCAGATGTAGTAGTCCACGCCCACGCCTGGACTGAACTCGATGCCCGACAGCGGCGGATAAGCCACCCAGCCGGTCATGGCGAATTCGCCAACGCCCAGCGAGATCATCATCAGCGCGGCGCCGACCACGAAGATCCAGAAGCTGAAGGCGTTGAGGAACGGGAACGCCATGTCGCGTGCGCCGATCTGCAGCGGCACGATGATGTTCATCAGGCCGACCACGAACGGGGTGGCCACGAAGAAGATCATGATCACGCCGTGTGCGGTGAAGATCTGGTCGTAGTGCTCCGGTGGCAGGAAACCGTCACTGCCCGGCCCGGCCGCGGCCAGCTGCGCGCGCATCATCAGCGCGTCGGCGAAACCACGCACCAGCATGACCAGCGCCACCACCACGTACATGATGCCGATCTTCTTGTGGTCCACGGTGGTGAACCAGTCACGCCACAGCGGGCCCCACAGCTTGAAGTACGTCACTGCGCCAAGCAGCGCGAGGCCACCCAGCACCATGGCCACCAAGGTGACCACGACGATCGGCTCGTGCAGCGGCACGGCCTCCCACGTCAATTTACCCAACATGTTCGTTACTCCTGGGAAACCTGGGCACCGCCGGCAGCGCCCGCCGGGGTAGCCGCAGCGGTGTTCTCACCGACGCCGATGAACTGGTCGATGACCTTCTTGAACAGCAACGGTTCAACACTGGAGAAGTGCTGCACCGGTGCGTTCTTCGACGGCGCGGCCAGCGCCTTGAACTGGTTGAAATCCAGCGCCTGTGGCGCGCTGCGTACCTCGGCCACCCAGCGCTCGAAGTCCTCGTTGCTGCTGGCGGTGGCAATGAACTTCATGTTCGAGAAGCCATGCCCGCTGTAGTTGCCGGACATGCCACGGAACTGGCCAGGCTCGTTGGCGATCAGGTGCAGCTGCGTGCGCATGCCCGCCATCGCGTAGATCTGCCCACCCAGCTGCGGGATGAAGAAGGTATTCATCGTCGAGTTGGAGGTGATGTTGAACGCCAGCGGGCGGTTGGCCGGGAAGTTGAGCTGGTTGACCGTGGCGATGCCCAGGTCCGGGTATACGAACACCCATTTCCAGTCGGTGGCGATCACGTCCACGTGCAGCGGTTCACCGGCCACGTCCAGCGGCTTGTACGGGTCCAGTTCGTGGGTCGACTTCCACACGATCACCGCCAGGCCGGCAATGATCAGCAGCGGCACGCCCCAGACCACGATCTCCACCTTGGTGGAGTGCGACCAGTCCGGCGTGTATTTCGCTTGGGTGTTGCCGGCGCGGAAGCGCCAGGCGAATACGAAGGTCAGCACAATGGCCGGTATCACCACGATCAGCATCAGGCCGATGCAGATCAGGATCAGGTCGCGCTGGGCGAGCCCGACCATGCCCTTCGAATCCAGCAGCACCCAGTCACAGCCCGACAGGCCGACGCAGGCCAGGGCGACCAGCGCCAGGCGGATGCGGTTCCAGCAGATATTCATTGGAGGTCAACCCTGTTGAAGAAGCTCGCTTGACCGGCTCGCCTGCGCGCAGCGCCCGGGCGTGGAGCGGCTACACTGTGGGTACGAGGTCGCCTACAAGAGGGCGAACCACTCCAATCAAGCCCATACAAAATACATCATTGTATGGAATTGTGCATCTGCACGTATGGAAAAGCCTGACCGATGACGCCACCTGCCGCCGGCCGCCGCCTGAAACACCCCAATCGCACCTGGGTTCGCCCCTTCCGCGAGGGCGCAGGCCCGCTGTACCTGCAGATTGCCCAGCAGGTGCGCGAGGCGGTGGATGACGGCGTGCTGCGCCCGGGCGACCGCCTGCCGCCGCAGCGCGACCTGGCCCAGCAGGTGGGCGTGGACCTGACCACGGTTACCCGGGCGTTCGCCGAGCTGCGCCAGGCCGGCCTGCTCGACGCGCAGGGCGCCGGCGGCACCTTCATCGCGCTGTCGGCCGGCAACCGCAGCACCTCGGTGGACCTGAGCATGAACATCCCGCCGCTGCTGGGCAGTGCGCCGTTCGCGCAGGGCATGGAGGCCGGTTTCCAGCACGTGGGCCAGCAGCTGGGCCAAGGCGAACTGATGAGCTACCACGTCGGCGCCGGTACCCGCGAGGACCGCGCCGCCGCGGTGCAGTGGCTGGCGCCGATGCTGGGCACGGTGGGCGCCGACCAGGTGGTGATCTGTCCCGGTGCGCAGACCGCGCTGTGTGCACTGATCCTGGCCTGCACCCAGCCGGGCGAGCTGATTGCCGCCGAGCAGCTGACCTACCCGGGCCTGCTGGCCGCCGCGCGCGTGCTGCAGCGGGGTGTGGTGCCGGTGGCGATGGACGCCGAAGGCATGCTGCCCGATGCGCTGGAAGAAGCCTGCCAGCTGCGCCGCCCGCGCCTGCTGTACCTGGTACCGACCATCCAGAACCCGACCACGGCAACGATGTCGGCACAACGCCGGCAGGCCCTGTTGGCGGTCGCCAAGCGCCACGATCTGACCGTGATCGAAGACGATCCCTACTGGTTGCTGGCCGGGGACGCCGCACCGCCGCTGGCCGCCCACCGCGACGCCGGCTGCCCGGTGTATTACATCTCCACCCTGTCCAAGTGCCTGGCACCGGGCCTGCGCACCGCCTACCTGGTGGTGCCGGCCGGCGAACCGATGGAACCGGTGCTGGACGCCCTGCGTGCGATCGCGCTGATGCCGACCCAGTCGATGGTGGCGGTGGCCTCGCAGTGGATCCGCAGCGGCAAGGCCCAGGACATGGTGCAGCGCTTCCAGCAGGAGCTGCGCGAGCGCCAGGCGATTGCTGCGCAGTACTTGCCGTCCCGTGCCCAGGCCCATCCGGCCGGCCTGCATGTGTGGCTGCCGCTGCCGCCACGGCTGGACCAGTACCGGCTGATCCAGGCCGCGCAGGAACAGGGGCTGGGCATCGCCAGTTCCGACGCCTTCAGCGTGGAAGAACCGCCTCCGGGCAACGCGATCCGCCTGTCACTGGGCGGCGCGGTCGACCAGGGCGCGCTGGCCGGGGCCCTGGCCAAGCTGAATGAAATCCTGTCGGAAGCCCCCGAGGCCCGGCACAACGCCATCGTCTGAACCGGACGCATGGCCCCACATCCATACAAAATGATATTTTGTATGCAATGTATGGATGAAGGGACGTGCCTCGATGCGCGCGGAGAAACTGAAGTTCCACCTGGTGATGGCCGGCTGCGGTGGCTTTGTGGTGTTGATGCTGGCTGTGCTGGCCTGGGTCTGCCTGCAGCCGCAGACCGTGGATGTGCAGGCCGCCGAACGCCACGCCATCGAGCAATGCGTGCAGCGCAGCGAGGATCCGTCGCGTAGCGAGATCCAGCGCCGGGCGCAGGCCGATTCCTGCCGCGAGATGCGCAAGCAGTACGTACACAAGTTCGGCGGGGACGCGTCCTGATGGGCGCAGCCGCGCCGCGTCGCCGCTGGTTGCTGCCGACGATGATCGCCCTCGCCTGCCTGTTCATGGCCGGCGTGGCGGCGGCGCTGTGGCAGTACTTCGGCTACAGCGCGCAGTCCACGTTCACCGAACAGGCCATCGTCTTCGACGACTCGCAGCTGCGCCTGCCGGCCGATCTGGCCGGTAATACCGGCCGCATCCGCGTGGTGCATTTCTGGGACCCGGCCTGCGGCGTGTGCAACCGCGAGACTGGTGCGCACCTGAGCTACCTGATCAGCATGTACCGCCGCGCCGGCATCGACTTCTACGCGATCCGTCGCCCTGGCACGCAGGGCGAACTGCCCGAGCCGCTGCGCAACAAGGTGATCAACCTGCCGACCATCGATGGCATCGAGCACATTCCGGCCAGCCCTGCCGTGGCGATCTGGGACCGGCAGGGCCATCTGGCCTACGCCGGGCCGTACAGCATCGGCATGGTCTGCAACTCGGCCAACAGTTTCGTCGAACCGCTGCTGGACAGACTGGTGCGCGGCGAATCCGTGCGCCCGAAAGGACTGCTTGCCGTGGGCTGTTACTGCCCGTGGCAGGCCAAGCGCTGAGGACGCGCAATGACATCACTGGCTCTGGGTGGCGTGGCCGCCGCAAACAACAACGGCGGTCACCTGTCCGAACCGACCGATGGTTATGGACAGGCTCCCGCCGTTGGAAGCAACGATACGCCCCGACATGCTCCGTACATGCCGCGACCGGATGTCGCAGCGCGCGAATGGGTGCAGGACGTGCTCGCGCACAACGGGCCGATCTATCTGCGCATCGTCAATTCGCTGGAGCGCACGGTGCGTCGCGGTGGTCTTGCACCGGGGCAGCGCCTTCCCTCGCAGCGCGCGTTGGCGCAGCAGCTCGGCGTCGACCTGACCACGGTAACGCGGGCATTCGATGAAGCGCGCAAGCGCGGCCTGATCGAAGCGCGTGGGCCACAAGGCAGTTTCATCGCACCACCCAAGGCTGGCTTCGACCAGGTGGTGGACCTGAGCATGAACGTGCCACCGGTACCCGATGCCGACGCGCTGGCCGAGACCCTGCGCCGCGGCGCCGCCGCCGTGCTTGCGCGCAGCAATGCACCGAACCTGATGACCTACCACCTGGGCGGCGGTAACCCGACCGACCGCCATGCGGCAGCGCGCTGGCTGCAACCGATGCTGGGCACGGTGGACGATGCCTGCCTGCTACTGACCGAAGGCGCCCAGGTGGCGCTGGCCGCGATCCTGCTCAGCCAGGGCCGCGATGGCGACGCGATCCTGTGCGATGCGCTGGTCTATCCGGGCCTGCTGCAGGCCGCAGCGGCGCTTGGCCGGCGGCTGTTGCCGGTGGACTGCGACGAACACGGCATGTGCCCTGAAGCGCTGCTGCGGCAGGCACGCGGGAGTGGCGCGCGGCTGCTCTATCTCAACCCCACCTGCCAGAACCCGACCGCGCTGACGTTGCCGTTGCAGCGGCGCGAAGCGCTGGCGCGTGTGCTGGAGAGTGAAGGCCTACTGGCGATCGAGGATGATCCGTACTGGCACCTTGCCGAAGAGGCGCCGATACCCCTGGCGATGCTGGCACCGCGCCATGTGTTCCATGTGGCGACGCTGTCGAAGGTGATCAGCCCGGGCCTGCGCACCGCCTTCGTGCGCTGCCCGAGTGCCGCGCATGCCGAGGCGATGACCGCCGCGCTGCGGGCGACGCGGCTGATGGGCCATCCATTGGTGTCGGCGCTGGCCAGCCAACTGTTGCTGGATGGTTCGGCACAATCGCTGCTGGCGCAGGTGCGTGCCGAGGCGCGCGAGCGCGTGCGCATGGCCCGCTGCCTGCTGGCGCCGTCGCTGCTGCTGCGCGCCGAAGGCCTGCACGCCTGGTGCAGGGTACCAGCGCCATGGACCGACGCCACGCTGGTGCGTACCGCGCAGCTGCAGGGGCTGGCCATCGCTCCTTCATCGGCGTTCTGTCCGCCCGGGGTGCAGCATCAGCACGGCGTGCGGCTGTCGTTGGGGCTGGCGGCGGACCGACGGCAGCTGGAGAGCGCGTTGCGGCGGATTGACCGGTTGTTGTTGTCGGACGCGCTGCCGGCGATCGAGCGGTAGCCCTGGTAGTGCCGGCCGCTGGCTGGCAACGGCGTGCACGGATCATGAGGTTGCCGGCCAGCGGCCGGCACTACCCCAATGCCACCAGCGCCTGTACCAGCACATCCATCTGCGCCGGTCGGGTGAACACCGACGGTGTCACCCGCACGCAGGCACCCGACTCCAGGCCATCGCGATGGGTGGTGAAGATCCGATGCTCATCCAGCAAGCGCTTCTGCAGTGCCTGATTCTGTTCTACCGAGGTGCGCCCGCGCAGGCGGAAGCTGGCCAATGCGCTGGCCAGCGCCGGATCAGGCGACGACAGCACTTCGATATGCGCCATCTGCCGCGCAGGCACGGTCCAGCGCTCGCGCAGGTAGCGCAGGCGCGCCTGCTTGTTGGCTGCGCCGATGCGCTGGTGCAGCGCGATCGCTTCCGGCAGCGCCAGGTAAGCGGCGAAGTTGACCGTACCGGTGTGCACACGGCTGCCCACGCGGCCATCGTCGGTCTCGCCCATGTACGGGTCCAGGTCCGCAACGCGGCCCTTGCGCACATACATCGCGCCGACGCCGACCGGCGCACCGATCCACTTATGCAGGTTGATGCCGACGAAATCAGACTTCAGCTGCGGCACCGCGTAGTCGATCTGGCCAAACCCGTGTGCTGCATCAACGATCACGTCGATGCCGCGTGCGCGCGCACGTTCAGCGATTTCGGCCACCGGCAGCACCAGCCCATGGCGATGGCTGACCTGGGTCAGCAGCACCAGTTTCAGGCGTGGCAGCCGCGCGAACGCGGCCTCGTAGGCCTGCAGGATCTGCGCATGGTCGGGCACGGCCGGCAGCGCGATGCGCTCGACCTGCACGCCGCGGCGCTGCTGCAGCCAGCGCATTGCGCCGATCATGCTGTCGTAGTCGATATCGGCGTACAGCACCTGGTCGCCAGGCTGCAGGCGGTTGTAGCCGCCGATCAGCGCCAGCATCGCCTCGGTGGCACCGCGGGTGAGTGCGATCTCGTCGGCGCCCACGCCCAGCAGTTCGGCCACCTGCCGCTGCACCGCCATGTACTGCGCCGGGAACGCATGACGGCCATACCAGGCATTGCCTCGGTTCACTTCAGCGGTGTGGCGCTGGTAGCTGGCCAGCGTCTCGCGGCCCATCGCGCCCCAGTAGCCGTTCTCCAGATGGTTCACTTCGTCGGTGACATCGAAGTGGCTGGCCACGGCGGCCCAGTAGTTTTCATCGCGGGCCAGCACGTCCGGCGCCACGGTCGTTGCGGGAATCTGCATGGACGCAGCGTAACGCGTGGCAGCCATGGCCGGCAGTGAAGAAAGTGCGGCTGCGGCCGGCAGCAAGGCGCCGGCACGCAACAGGGAGCGGCGGGCCGGGTCCATCAGAAGCTCAGCCGGTACTGTGCGTACAGGTTGGCACCGTCGGTGTCGTATGGCGCGTTGCGCGAGTAGACCAGGCCGCGACTGGCCTGGAAGGTGGCTTCGTCCGGATAGCGGTCGAATACGTTGTCGGCACCGACGCGCAGGCTGTGATGTTCGTTGATGCGATAGCCGACGGCCAGGTCGAGGAAGCTCATCGCGCCGAAGCGCTGGTAGATATCGCCCACTGCATTGCCGCTGGAATCGGTCCAGGCGCCGTAGTAGCGCATGCGTGCCATCAGCGACCAGGCGCCGATGTCCCAGCTGCCGGTCAGGCTGCCCTTGTGCTCGGGCAGGCGATCCTCGAACAGCACGCGCTGGGTCTCGTTGGTGGCCACCGAGGTGCTGCCATTGTCCACGCGGGTGCGGTTGTAGTTGTAGGCCAGGGTCAGCGTCATGCGGCCGGCGCCGAGGTCGCGCAGGTAGTTGCCGACCACGTCCACCCCGGTGGTGGTGGTATCGAAGTCGTTGGTGAAATAGTTCACCGAGGTATAGCCCAGCGGATTGGGCGTACCGGCCGGAATGGCGAAACTGGCCGACTGGCTGAAGCGGTCGCTGAGCTTGATCTGGTAGACATCCACCGAGCCGGACAGGCCCAGGTCGGTGCGCCAGGTCAGGCCCAGCGACGCGGTCCGCGATTCTTCCGGCTTCAGCGGCCTGGCGCCGAGCAGCTGCGCCAGCGGATCGTTCGGCCACAGGCGGCCACTGGTGAAGATCTGCAGCGTGCGCGTATCCAACCCCTGGGTGGTGCTGGTGGTGTTGAGCTGCGCCGGCGTCGGTGCACGGAAGCCGCTGGACACGGTACCGCGCAGGGCCACGTCCGGGGTGATCGCGAAGCGCGCCGAGAGCTTGCCGTCCAGCGTGCTGCCGAAGCTGGAGAAGTCCTCGTAGCGGCTGGCCGCACCGATGCTCCAGCGCTCGCCCAGCGGCACTTCCATGTCCACGTAGGCGGCCCTGCTGCGCTGGCTCCACTGCCCGGCCTGGCTGGCCGAGAAGCCGGGCGCGCCATTGGAATTGGCCTCCAGGCCCGCCGCAGCGCCCGGACCCACCGCGTACGAGGCCGGGTCGCCGGCACGCACCTGGTAGGTCTCCTGGCGGAACTCGCCACCGAAGGCGACGTTGACCGGCTGGGACAGCGCGGCCACGTCCCACTCGTAGTTGAAGTCTGCGTTGGCGTTCTTCTCGGTCTGGGTCAGGCGGCCAAGATCGAACGCGGTCGGGCTGGCCGGGCCGAGCGAGGCATTGATCGAGTTCTTCAAGCTGTAGTCGATGGCGTTGCGGCCATACGAGGCGCTGACATCCCAGCGCAGCTTGGGCGTGATCTCGCCGCGCAGGCCACCGACCAGCTGCAGGTCGTTCTGCGTGTTGCCGTACTGCGGGCTGAAGCCCACCGGATAGATCGAGCGCAGGTTCCAGCCCGGGAAGATGGCGGTGGTGCGGTACGCACCGGTGGTAGTGTCCGGATTGCGCCAGTTGAAATCACTGACGCCATCGCTGTGGCTGTACAGGCCGAAGGCATAGAACTCCAGTGTCTCGCTGGCATGGGCCTTCACGTTGAAGCCGACGCGGCGGCTTTCCAGTTCCGGCTGGCCCCAGCGCTGCACCGGATTGGGCACGTCCAGCTCCGGATGTGCAGCCTGGAAGGCGATCGCATCCGGGCGCTGGCGCGTGCGCGAGGTGGCGTCTGAGTTGGACGATTCGGCGAACAGCACCAGGCTGCCATAGTCGCCCAGCGACCAGCCGGTGCGCGCACTGAAATCGCGCGAGGCACCGTCGCCCTGCGCGTACTGCGAATAGCCGGCGGTGATCTCGGTGCCGGGCCCCTCTTCGAGGATGATGTTGATGACACCGGCGATGGCATCCGAGCCGTACTGCGCCGACGCGCCATCACGCAGCACCTCGATGCGCTTGATCGCGCTGGTGGGAATCTGTGCCAGATCAGCCGCCTGCGCACCGCGGTTGCCGAGCAGCGCGCTGCGATGGAAGCGGCGACCGTTGACCAGCACCAGGGTCTGGTCCGGCGACAGGCCACGCAGCGTGGCCGGACGCACGAACACCTGGCCGTCCGCCATCGGCAGGCGCTGCACCACGAACGACGGCACCAGCTGGGCCAGCACGTCCTTCAGGTCGGTGGATTCGACGGACGTGATGTCTTCCTTGCTGAACACGTCCACCGGCGCCAGCGTTTCGAACTGGGTGCGGTTGGACGCGCGGGTACCGGTGACCAGCATCGCGTCGAGCTGGGTGGGCGCGGCGCGGCTGCCGCCGGCGGCATCGACCGCATCGGCTTCCGCTGCGATCGCGCCTCCTGCGCTGGCCATGGAAAGGGCAAGGAGGATGGAACGCGAAAGCTTCGAACGATGCACGGCAGGGCTCCGGGAGGACGCGACAGGGCCAGCACCTGTGCGCACACAACAGGCCTGGACAAGGCGCGCAGTCTCGGCGCGATGTGTGAAGGAGGCATGACGTCAGTACGACAGCTTGAATCCGCACAGGCGCAAGAACTGCTAAACGCCGCGCCTGCCGATCCGCTACTGTGCCGGCATTGGATCCGGGGAACGGCAGGATGAGCGCGGCAGGCAAGGCGTTGTGGTACATCGAAACCCATGCGGACCAGCCCTTGGCGCTGGCCGACATTGCCGCTGCGGCCGGCCTGTCGCCGTTTCATCTGTCACGTCTGTTCCAGGCCCGCACCGGCACCCCGGTGGTGCGCTACCTGCGCGGGCGCCGCCTGACCGCTGCCGCGCAGCAGTTGGCCAACGGCGCCAACGACATCCTGCAGGTGGCGCTGGGTGCCGGCTATACCACCCATGCAGCCTTCACGCGTGCCTTCAGCGAACAGTTCGGACAGACGCCGGAGCGCGTACGCGAACAGGGCACCGATGGGCTGGCGCTGGTGCAGGCGATCCGCGTGGACGAGGCCCCGTCCGCCTGCATTGAAGCGCCCCGCCTGCTTGAGACGCCCGCGTTCCAGGTGGCCGGCATCAGCATGCGGCATACCCGCGACAGTGGTGGCGCGATTCCTGGCCAGTGGGCGCAGCTCAACCGCGAATGGCCGATGCCGGCGCCGATCAGCTTCGGCGTGTGCTGCAACAGTGATGACGATGGTGGCTTCGACTACATTGCGGCACTACCGGCAAGCACGGTGCCGAGCGTGCCTGCGCACTGGCGACGCGTGGACATTCCGGCGCGCCGCTACCTGGTGGCTTGGCACGGCGGACACATCTCGGCCATCCGCTCGACCTGGTTCTGGTTGCTGGATCATTATCTCCCTGCGTCCAACCTGAGCCTTGCCGATGCGCCGGACCTGGAGCGCTACGACGCCCGGTTCGACGAGCACAGCGGCAACGGCGGCGTGGAGATCTGGCTGCCCGTCGACGACCGTCACCACTGACAAGGAGTTGAAGATGCGCATGACCGCTGCTGTGCTGGGAGGAATGCTGCTGGCGTTCGCGAGCGTCGGCGCCGCCCGCGAAAGCGGCGTCGCCGGCGAGCGCCACGGCACGACGACGCTGGCCAGCGCCGCCGTGCGCGACGCAGAGCACCGTGACGCGCTGCGCTACACGGTCTGGTATCCGGCACCTGCAGGCAGCCGGGAAACCGCGCTGACCATCGGTCCACCCGACGCGCCGCTGTTCGACGTCGGCCGGTCGTCCAAGGATGCGCCGGTCGCCGGTGATCGCCTGCCGACCTTGCTGCTCTCGCATGGCAACGGCGGCAGCGCGCGCATGATGGGCTGGCTGGGCACCGCGTTGGCGCGGGCAGGCTATCTGGTGATCGCAGTCGATCATCCGGGCAACAACGGGGTTGACAGCATGACCCTGCCCGGCAGCGTACTGACCTGGCTGCGCGCCGATGACCTGCGTGCCGCACTGGCGGCTGTCCAGGCCGATCCGGTGCTGGGCCCGCATGTCGATCCTGAGCGCCTGGGGGTCGCCGGATTCTCGGCCGGCGGCTACACCGCACTGGTGGCGGCCGGTGCGCGACCGGACCTGCAGCGACTGCTGGCCTTCTGCACGGCGCATCCGGATGACGGCGTCTGCCGGCCCCAGCAGGAAGCGGCCACGCACACGATGGAGGCGCGTGTTGCCGCTGCGGCGTCGCCCGAGCTGTCGCCGTGGATGTCCCACGCCAACGACGCGCGCGCCATTCCCGGCGTGCGCGCGGTGTTCCTGCTGGCACCGGCAATCGTGCAGGCCTTTGCGCCCGAGCAGCTCTCCTCGCTGGAACAGCCCGTGTCGATCGTACTGGGCGAGGCTGACACGGTTGCGCCACCGCAGAGCAATGGCGAGGCTGCGCGTGCGGTGATTGCGGGCGCTGCACTGCAGGCGCTGCCCGGTGTCGGCCATTACGATTTCCTCGCCGCATGCACCCCGACCGGACAGCGGCGGCTGCAGGACCTGTGCAGGACGTCGGTGCCGAAGGCGCAGACCCACGCGCAGGCAGTGGACGCAGCAATACGATTCTTCAACCATTCACTGCGCTAGTGGCCGCCGGGCAGGCCCCAGCGTTACAGTGAGCGCGTCCATGGAGAATCGGTCATGCGCCTGCTTCACCTCACCCTGCCGGTGTCCGACGTCGCCACCGTCGCCGCGTATTTCCACGATGTGCTGCAGCAGCGCGTGGTCGGCAACCATGTGCACATCGGCTGGAGCACGATCGAACTGCAGGCGGCGGGTGATCACCCCATCGGTGGCGTGCACCTGGCCTTCAACGTACCGGACAACCGCTTCAGCGAGGCGATGGCCTGGTTGCGCGAACGTACCCCGCTGCAACGTAATCCTGAGGGCCTGGATTACTTTGCGCTGGAGAGCAGCTGGCAGTCGCAGTCGGTGTACTTCACCGGTCCCGACGGCCTGATCCTCGAGTTGATCGGCCGGCGCCGTCTGCCAGTCAGCACGCGCGCAGGCGCTTTCCATGGCAGCGAGCTGACCTGCCTGAGCGAGGTTGGCCTGCCCAGCCACGATGTCGATGCGGTGCGCGAACAGTCCAGCCAGCGCTTCGGCCTGCAGCCGATCAGCCCGCCTTCGCCGCAGTTCGCACCGGTGGGCGACGACGAGGGCCTGCTGATCATCGTCGCCGCCGACCGTCGTTGGTTCCCCGAGCAGAAAGACCTGCCCAATGCGCAGGGCGTGCAGCTGCAGATGGGTGATGTGAGCGGCAGCGGCGAGCTGCGCGATGCGACGCTGGGCTGGCGGGTGTGGGCGGCCTGAGCTACCAGCTGCCCGAAGCGCCGCCACCGCCGCTGCGACCACCGCCACCGGACCAGCCGCCGGAACTGCTCGAGGACGAACTCGACGACGAGGTGCTGGACGAGGAACGGTAGCCTTGGGACGACCTTTGTCCGCTGCGTGCTTTTTCGCCGGGCAGCAGGGTGAACACCCAGATGAAGTACAGGAACAGCGTGCTTGCGCAGGACACGATCGTCGCCAAAACGCGTGCGTTCTCGTCGCCGGCCCGGTCGATGGCCAGCAGCGCGCCCAGCGCATAGCCGCCGGTCAACAGCACCAGCACCACCAGGCGCACGGCGAAGCTGTTGCGGTTCTTCCGCCAGCGCGCGCGGCCGGCCTGCACCAGGAAGAACACCAGCATGGCGGCAATGGCGACCGCCAGGTTCAGCAACGTGTGCAGGGCAAGGCTGGGCGGCAACTGACCACGGACCAGCATCACCATGAAGAAACCGATACTGACGGCCAACATGCCGGACAGCACGATGCGCACACCACGGCTGCGACGCCAGCACCACCCCAGCAGCGCCGCCACCGGTACGGCCGGTAACAGCACGAAGAACAGCGCAGGCAGCACATGCCGCGGCAGCAGCAGCGTCGCCGAAACCAACCCAGCGGCCATCACAGCCGTTACCAGCAACGGCCTGCCCCAGGCAGGCAAGGTCGGCCAATTCGGCCTGGGCACTGCCGCATTGGCTGCCAGTGCCTTGCGCCGCCGCTCACGGCGTTTACCGCTGGACTCGGCCTCGGTCCTGATGGCCAGCAGGCGCGGCGGTGATCGCCACAGACCGGCCAGGAACCCCACCAGCAACGTCAGGGCAACGACCGAATCCCCTGTACGCCAATCCGCTGGCAACAGGTTGCGTGCGGATGAATCCTGCTCGGGCGGCAGCGGCTCGCCATCGATCAGCGCCACCAGCACCTTGCTGCCGTCCAGCATGCCCCGGTCCAGGTCTCCTTCGCGCAGGCGCGGCACGATCGCTTTGTCGATGATGCGCGCGGCATAGGCATCGGGAATGGTGCCTTCCAGGCCATAGCCGGTCTGGATGCGTACGCGCCTGTCCTGCACCGCCACCAGCAGCAACACCCCGTCATCGACACCGGCGCGGCCCAGCTGCCACTGGTCGAAGACACGCTGTGCATAGGCTTCGATGCCGTCATCGCCAACACTGGGCACCACCAGCACCTGCAGTTGCGCGCCTTTGCGTGCCTGCAGCTGCAATGCCTGCTCGCGCAGCGTGGCGCGGGTGCTGGCGGACAGTGCGTTGGCGGTGTCCACCACCGGGTCGTCCAGTGCCGGAATCGGGGCCGCCGCCAGCACTGGCAGCGGCAGCAGGCAGAGCAGCAGTGCCAGCCCTACCCACTGCCATGCGTTGCGCCACGGCAGCACCCGGCTCATGTGGACGCCGTGCCTTGCAATGGCGGTGCTGTGCATCATGCGAAACGGCATCCGTGTATGTCCTTGCCCCATGAACGGAAAAGCCGGCCGGATTACCCCGGCCGGCCTCCTATACCACACACTTCTTCACACGCAGCGGTCAACGGCCCATGGCCACCCGCTGCTGCTCGTCCTGCACGTGTTGCTGCGAAGGCTCATGCTTGGCCAGCATTGCAGCGCTGGTCTCCTGCAGGCTCGGTGCCGCCTGGGTCATGTCCACCGCAGTACGGAAGCCGGGAACGGTGCCCACGACGAAGGCCTTGCCATCCTGCACGGTGACGCCCTGCAGCTTTTCCGGCGAATCGATGCCGGCGGCCTTGGCCTGGGCGGTCACATGCGCGCTCATCTCGTTGGAGATCATGCCCGGCATGTGGCCACGGATCGCATTGTGCAGCGGCGTATCCGGATGCGCCTTGTCGCCCAGCTGCGGCCCCTTCGGCGCCGCCTCGGCATGGCTGCGGCCTTCGGCCAGCTTGCCCAGCGTCGCCGGACCCGCCACGCCGTCGGCGGAGAGCCCGTGCTGCTTCTGGTAGGCGATCAGTGCGTCCCTGGTATTGGCACCGAACTTGCCGTCCTCGCTCAGCGGATTGCCTTGGCCGTCGCGCACGCCCAGGCGGTTGAGTTCCTTCTGCAGCGCAGTCACTTCCTCGCCCTTGGCCCCCTGGCGCAGCACACCGTTGTGGTCGGCGTCATGCGAATGGCCACCCTTGCCGGTTTCCTTCAGCTTGCCGTGGTCCCAGAAGTCCTGCGGGCTGATCAGCTTGCCGTGCGGATCCTTCAACTGGTAATGCACGTGCTGGGCATACTGACCCGCACCGCCCGGGCCACGCCCGCCCATGGTACCGATCGGCTCACCCGCCTTGATCGGCTGGCCTTCCTTCACCTGGGTCGACTGCAGGTGCAGGATCTCGTGCGAGTTGCCCTGTGCATCCCTGATCTTCACCGTACCGTAGTCGCCACCGACGAACGTCACCGTTCCGGAGATCGGCGCGTTGACGGTCGGGTGCTGCAGATTACGGCCGTGCTGGCCGCCGACATAGTTGAAGTCGGTGCCACCGTGCGGCTTGTGCGCGCGGTGTTCGCCGAACTCACCGGTAATGTGCGGCTTGACCCCGTTCTGCGGGGGCAGCATCACCTGCATCGTCTGCTCGAAGTTGCGGGTCTGGCCTTCGGCATGCGCCGCTGCCGGCTTGGCCTGCGCGTGCGTGGCCGCAGCTACGGCGGGGGCCGCGTGGCTGCCCTGGGACTGGCCGTGGGTCAGTCCCAGGCGCTGCTCCACGAACCGCTCGTACTTGTCCACGTACGGCATCACCTTCTTTTCAGACAGGGTGAGGCCGCCGTAATCGCGGGTCGGGCCGTCGTGATGGTATTTGTAGATGTACTCCTCACCCTGGCCGCGCTTGTGCGCCAGCGTGCGGTTATCGATGTAATGGTCAACCAGTGCATCGGACTGTGCGCCGACGTCGAAGCGGTTGCGGTTGTTGAGGTGGTAGTGGTTGCCGGTCTTGTCGATGAACTGGCCCAGGCCCGAGGCCGAGGTGGTGCCAGCGGCGGCATCGGGGTTGAAGCCCGATTCAACGCGGGCGATGGCCAGTACGTGCGCCGTTTCGCGCGGGGTCAGGCCCTTCTCGCGCGCCGACTCGATGATCGTGTCGATCACCCGTGACTGTACTTCCGGGGTCGCATCGCCCCACCGGCGGGAGTTGCCATGCAGGCGGCCGTCGCTCTGGTCGATCGGCTCGCGGTAGTGGCTCCACGGTTTGATGCGGTCACTGCTGTAGGCCGCCCCGCGGGGCTGGACCATGTCCTGGTAGATGTCTGCCATGTGTGTGCTATCCATTCTATGAAAAGGGGGATTTCCTTAAGGGGTACTGCTCCTGGTACCTCTGGTACTGCGGTACTGCAGTGCTGCGTTCACAGCGCGCGTGCGACGTCCTGCCGCTGCGCTCAGTCTTCGATGTAGTTCACCTCCGGGTGCTTGATGCCGAGCGAGTCGATCAACTTCTCGTACTCGTCGTTGTTGGGCTCCTGCTCCTCGCCTTCCGCGCCGCGCAGCGGCGGTGTGCTGTGGGTCAACTGGCGGCCACTGGCGTCGTACAGGTAGTACCACTCGCAGAAGCTGCAGCCGAACGGCAGTTCACCGTACTGCACGACGAAGTACGGCGTACCGCTGCGGTCCTGCACGCAGGCCAGGCCAACGGCGGTATAGCCGTCCATCTCCTTGGGCGCAGCAATGGCCTGGCGTGCGCCGTCCTTTTCAATTTCCAGCGTGGTCAGCCGGGAAGCGTCCGTGTCTTGGGTGGGCTGGGCCGCCAGGTGCAGGCGGGTGCCTTGGCAATCGATATGCATGCCGGTCTCGTCGCGCGTAAGAGAGGTGGAATGGTCCGCAACGGCAGCCGCAGGTGCGGCCGGCGTCGCTGCCGGGTCAGTGGAAGCAGGGGCCGCCGGTGCAGCCGCCTCAGGGCCGCTGCAGGCAGCAAGCATCAGGGCCAGTACGGGGGCAACGGGAGACAGACGCATGCGGGGCTCCTTGGGTGAATCACACGACCGCTCGCAGGCGGTCGCTCAGGGGTCAGATCGATTCGTCCTCACGCTTGACCAGTTGCCAGCACGGCTTCTGGGCAAAGGTGTAGATCTGCTGGTCACTGGTATCGGGAGTGCGCATCTGCACCTGTACCTGGCCATCGGGCAGGCGGGTGACCTGCATCTCGCGGCCCTGGCGCTGCAGCGTGGCCGGGTCCGGCATCACCGGCCATTCGACCTTGGCAAGCGGCACCTTCTCCTCCACCTTGCGTGGCTCCGGCTCGGCTTCGCTGTCGATGTGGCTGTCCAGCAGCGGATCGGCAGTGGACGTTTCCTGCAGCGCGATCTCGTTGCCGAAATGCTTGAGGAAGTCGTCGAAGACCGGATGGGGGCAGCTGGCAGAAGCCTCTGCCGGGGCCGCGGCAACCGGCGTGGCCGGCGTCGTGGCAGTGGCCGTGCTGGTCGGAGCCGGTGCGGCGGCGTCAGCGGGGGCTGCCTGGGGCGCAGGCTTGCAGCCGGACAGCGCAAGCCCCAGGGCAAGCGCAAGCAGGGCAACGGGGCGGAGCTGGTTCACGGGATCCTCCTGATTCCGGGCGGTCGCGCGCGGTTCCGGCGCGGTAGGGAGGCAAGGATAGCCATGCCTCGGTCAATTCAGTTTCAACATCCGCTGTCAGGAATATCCCGACATGCCGAATTGTGACTAATATCACACTAATTCTGAAATCAACGTCATCGCAGCAGCCGTTAGACTACGCCGCACACGCTTCGACCCTGGCCCCATGCGCGCATTCCTGCTTGCCCTCTCCCTGCTGCTGCCAACGCTGTGGCCTGGTGGTGCGGCCGCGCTGGAGGTCCGGGAAGGCGATCTGCTGTTCGTCACCGCCGGCCATGCCGGCCTGAGCGCGGCCATCGACGATGCCACCGGCAAGCAGGGCGCACCCAGCTTCGATCACGTGGCCCTGGTCGCTGCGGCGCCAGACGGCTGGGAGGTACTGCATGCGGATGAGAAAGGCTCGCGCCGGCAGACGCTGGATCAGTTCCGCGAGGACGCCCGAGGCAAGCAGCGGCAGGTCGTGGTCTATCGGCTGCGCGCATCGCAGCAGGCTGCCATCAAGGATGCGATCGCGACCGCACGCATGATGCTGGGCAAGCCCTACAACACGTCGTATGTGTTGAATGAGGACAGCTACTACTGTTCGGATTTCATCGAACGTGCGTTCCGTGCGCACCATGTGTTCGCACTGCAGCCGATGAACTTCCGCAACCCGAAGACCGGGCAGATCGCACAGCACTGGGTCGATCTCTACCGCGCCATGGGCATGGAGGTGCCGCAGGATCAGCCAGGCACCAACCCGAACGACATGTCAGCAGCGCCGGTGCTGCAACGCATTGGCGTGCTGGAATAAGCGAAGCCCCGCACGGGGCGGGGCATCGCGCATCACAGGAAGTGGTTACCGAAGTCACTCCTCCTCGTCCTGCCCACCCTGTTGCTGGTTGCGCTGGTTGCGCTGCTGCTGTTCCTGCTGCTGTTGCTGCTGCTGGTCGCGGCCACGCCCCTGCTGCTGATCCTGCTGGTTCTGCTGGCCCTGCTGCTTCTGGTTCGGGTTCTGGTTCTGCTGTGCCATGTCCGATCTCCAAAGCCACACGCGGAATGCGGTGGACGGGCCCATCGTCTGCAGCGAAGAGTTAATCGCGCGTTGGTGGGCGGCTACATTGGTGTGTACGCGCGTGAATGAACGGGCAAAGCCCCTTGCGGCACAAGCCGATGAAGGATTCATATGGGTTCGGCATGTGCTCATGCCGTCAGCGCGACTGCGCGCATTCATGGCGTGCTCTGCTGGAAACACGCGCTGAACGGAGCTGGCGTCCTGCTCGCGCACGGACGCCAGCCCTGCACTCACGGCATCACCGGCGGCACATACGCCAGGGTCATGCCCAGCAGCCACAACAGGCCCAGCACCAGCGGGATGTGCACCAGCAACTGGATGAAGGTGAAGCCCACGATGTCGCGTGCCTTCAGCCCCAGCACGCCCAGCAATGGCAGCATCCAGAACGGGTTGATCAGGTTCGGCAGCGCTTCGGCCGCGTTGTAGACCTGCACTGCCCAGCCCAGGTGCGCCTTCAGCTCGTTGGCGGCCTGCATCACGTACGGCGCCTCGATGATCCACTTGCCGCCACCGGACGGCACGAAGAAGCCCAGCACCGCCGAGTAGATGCCCATCACCAGCGCGAAGCTATCGGTGCTGGCCACGTGCACGAACAGGCTCGACAGCCGGTGCGCCAGGGTCTGCCCGTCACCACCGGCGGCGTGGGTGAGGATCATCGCGATACCGCCGTACAGCGGGAACTGGATCAGCACGCCGGTGGTGCTCGGCACCGCCTTGGCCACAGCGTTGAGGAAGCTGCGCGGGCGCCAGTGCAGCAGCAGGCCCAGCGAAATGAAAAGGAAGTTGTAGGTGTTGAGGTTGGCGATGGCAGTCACCACCGGCTTGTTGGCGAACTCGTTGAACAGCCAGCCGAACGCCAGCAGCGAGAGCAGCACGGTCAGCAGCGGGCTGTATTCCAGCCATTCGCCCGGGCGCGTGCGTCGCTGCAGCGGTTCCGGCTCGGCCTGCGCAGCGCCGGGAAATTCCTCGGCGGTACGCGCACTGCCGGCTGCAGGCGCGGTCAGCCAGGCGATCAGCAGCGAGACAAGGATCAGCACTGCGGTCAGGGCGATCGACTGCCACAGAAAGATGGTTTCGGTGAACGGCAATACGCCGGTGATCTCCACCAGCCCCGGCGGCATGCTGGCCGGGTTGGCCTGCAACTGTGCGGCCGACGAGCTCAGCCCCATCGCCCACACTGCGCCCAGGCCGAGATAGGCCGACGCACCGGCGGCGCGGTAGTCCATGCGCAGTTCGGTGCGACGGGCCAGCGCGCGGACCAGCAGGCCACCGAACACCAGCGAGAAGCCCCAGCTGAGCAGCGAGGCGAGCATGCTGACCAGGCCCACGTACACCACCGCACCGCGACCGGTGCGCGGCACCCGGGCCAGGAAGTCGATGAAGCGTGCGACCACCGGCGCGGTCGCCACGGCGTAGCCGCCGATGACCACAAAGGCCATCTGCATGGTGAAGGGGATCAGGCTCCAGAAGCCGTCACCAAAGGCGCTGGCGGTGGCCTGAGGGGTCGAACCGAAGCCCATCGCGGCCAGCGCGACAATGACCACGCCCAGCACCGCGAACACATACGCATCGGGGAACCACTTTTCCGCCCAGGCGGCCGAGCGCAGCGCTGCGCGCGCCATCCAGCCGTCCTGTACTGCTGCCGTCGAGGCCATCGCCTACCCTCCCAGGTTCGATGGACCGATTCTGGGCGGTGGGGTGTGGGCTGTCTGCCACCTATTGGTCGTAGGTGGCGGTAGTGCCGGCCGCTGGCCGGCAAACTCGGGATCGCGCACGGGTGCAGCCGGCCAGCGGCCGGCTCTACCAACCCCTGGGGTCAGCGCAGCGCCAGGTCCACGGCGATACCGGCAAACAGCGCGGCGCCGACCCAGTTGTTGTGCAGGAACGCCTTGAAACACGGGCCGCGCTCGCGGTTGCGGCAGATCCAGAATTCGTACACCACCAGCGCGGTGGCCACGGCCACGCCGGCCAGGTAGTAGCCACCCAGCCCGCCGCGCACGCCAACCAGCGCCATGGTGGCCAGGAACAGCGCGTACAGCACGCCCTGGATGACCAGATCGAGATCACCGAACAGGATCGCGGTGGAGTGCGAGCCCATCTTCAGGTCGTCCTCGCGGTCGACCATGGCATACCAGGTGTCGTAGGCGGTCGACCACAGGATGTTGCCGGCATACAGCAGCCAGCCCAGCATCGGCACCTCGCCCTGCACGGCGGCGAACGCCATCGGGATGCCCCAGCCGAACGACATGCCCAGGTAGACCTGCGGCAGATGGGTGTAGCGCTTCAGGTACGGATAGCTGGCGGCCAGGAACACGCCGATGAAGCTCAGGCCGATGGTCAGCCCGTTCAGGGTCAGCACCAGGCCGAAGGCCACCAGCATCAGTACGGCGAACAGCGCCAGCGCGGCGCGACCGCTGATCGCGCCGGTGGCCAGCGGCCGCGCCTTGGTGCGCTCCACATGCGGGTCGAGCCAGCGGTCAGCGTAGTCGTTGATGACGCAACCGGCCGAGCGGGTCAGCCACACGCCGGCGGTGAACACGAACAGCGTCCACAGCGGCGGCAGGCCGCCGGCAGCCAGCCATAACGCCCACCACGTGGGCCACAGCAGCAGCAACGTGCCGATCGGGCGATCAGCGCGCATCAGACTCCAGTAATGCCGCCAACGCGGCGTCGCCGGCGACTGCGGCGAAGTGAGGGGGGTATCAGCCATGGCGATAGGATACTCCTGCCCCTCTGGCAGGGCTTTGCCGGTGGGGGGAGATTTGTTCGACGAAACTGGATAGAATGCCGGTCCCGCACCGCCTCATGGCGCTGCGATGCCCGCCCCGGCACTGGCCGACGGCGCGGCGGTTCTACAACGCGCCCGTAGCTCAGCCGGATAGAGTAGTGGCTTCCGAAGCCATTGGTCGGGGGTTCGAATCCCTCCGGGCGCGCCATTTTTCCTTCGTTGCCTGGCCGGCGCGCCGCCAGAAATGTCAGGGAATGAACGTTGCCGAGCGATGCTCGCAACCGGCAGTATCCTGTACCACGATGGAGTAATTCGCGCCCGCGCTGGATGCGCCGGGCAGGAACAGGCCATCACCATCGAACAGAACGCTCTGCTGTTCATCCTGCCCGATCGACAGCCCGATCGCTCCCGGTGTGATTTCCTCAAGGATCACGTTGTAAGGCCGCCAGGCATCCTCGCCTGTGCGCCTCATCTCTGCGCGAGCGGTCCTTGGGTTCAACCTGCGTCTCTCATCCACCCACAGCTGAAGCGGCTGATCAGCATTGTGGGTGACCTGGAAGCGCCCGTAGGTCAGTCCGTCGACGCTCTCGGTGCCGACGTAGGTGAAATGGGCCGGCGGACACTTCGTGGTGCGGTTCGGATGCGCCGCACAGGATGTCAGTGCAACCACGAGGCAAAAGGCGTTCAGGTGCTTCATGGCTTCGAGGCCTGACGTGGGTGGTTGTCGCGGCGGTGTTCGGCAGTGAGGGCAACCAGCACTACGCCCCAGAGCGGCGTGAGCAGCACGACGCTCATCACCGTCAGCGAAACCGGTACCTGCCAGAGCAGCGATGGGCTGAATCCGCTGAATCTATAGGCTTCCAGTACAAGCACCACGACCTGGGCCAGAAGGCCCGCGAGCAGCCCCAAGCCAGCCCCCTTGGCAAGCCGCCTGATCGTAAGGCGGCCCGCGGCGGGAACCCGTGCGCAGATTCCCAGCAACAAAAGGCTGACGGCATACAGCCAGAAGAAAACCTGATGTGAGTCGAAGGCGTAAAGCGCCCTGCCCACAAAGTGCAGGAACAGCCAGAGTGCTCCACACGACACCGCGTAGGCCAGCCCGTACCGAAGAATCTGCCTGGCTTTCATCTTGTACCTCTCCGAGGGCGTGCAGCCCGATCGCGTTCTTTTGTGGAGGAGTGCGGGAGCTCATGCACCTTGCCTCCCGCTTGGCACCCTACTCGCGCAAGGCATCGCGCAGCGCTCGAGAGTACCTGCCTGCCTCCAGCGTTCGCAGCTGGGCCAGTGGAATCCGATACCTCCTGAACAATGCGGCCAGTTCCCAGACGTCCTCCTCCAGAACCGCATCTGGATCCAGGGATAGATAGATGACATCCCCTCTGCCGACCACATTGCCGATGCAGCCGATTCGACCAATCCACTCGAAGAAGAACCGTTCATCCTGTTGAGAAAAGAAAACTACCCTTTTCGCTTCAAGCTCCATGGTAAATCACCGTCCATTCAACCAAGTCATTTGAATGACGCGCCCCATTCCAGCCTTTGCGCTGATTACTCTGGAGCGGCGACAACGAACAGAGCTGTCAGCGCGCTGCAGAACATCCTGCGAAGACACGGGTGGGCTTCTTCTTCAAGCTCAAAGCGATCACGCGGCGCATGGGATGCTCCGGCACGTGCACGCCTATCTGCAATCACACTTCTTCACTCATCCTCCCCCCTATCTCGTAGGGGAGGCAGGCCAAAGCAGATAGATGATAGGCCAGTGGCTCCTGCTGCCCCGACGCTACTCTTTGAATATCAGAGTAGTCATCGAAAAGACTTCCAACTTCAAGCTCCACCCGCTCACCGCCCATGGAGTGGCGTTCCGACCATGGCACCACGCGGTAGAACACGTCCTCCACTTCAATCTCTTGCAAGCCCCTGGAGCGCAGCGCGTCGAACAATATTGATGAGACCTTTTCCAAGGTGTCCAAATTCATCTTCATACTAGACGCCAAATTCGAATTTCATAAGGCCAGGGTGGCACTGAAAAGAAGATTGCGACTGCCGGCCCAAAGCGGGTATCTGCGCCCCCACGCTAGAAGGATACGGAGAAGATATGGGAATCACCACCTGCATATTTCCCGCGCCCTGCCGAGAACGGCCGCACTTGCCCGTCCGACTTCGAGCTTCCGTATCAATCCAGCACATTCAGGCCGATCCCCGGTTTTCACTCCATAGATCACGGGCTCACCGTTCCTATCTACTCCATCCAAATAGAGCACTGCGCAGTCACCAGCGATTGTTCCAATGCGCACCGCACGAACCTTCTCGATACTGGCATCTGGACCGGCTGCACCCTCGCACATCCCACCGTAGTACGCACTACTCAGCTCAGCGTAGATGGGTTTCAGCTGCAGCTCCCCTAACCGGTCATTCTCGCATCCGCTCAGGGCGAGCACGCAGACGGACGCGAAAGACAAAGCGCGTAGGAAGAAGCCTTTGGCATCGAGAGAACTCCTGAGCAACCCCGATTTCATTTGACTGCTTTCCATTAGCTCCCCAGAACAATCTGCTCGAACGCATTGGTCGCGCTGCACCGATCTCCCTTGCGGTTGCCGAGCGCGCCATTGGTCGCACACTGGCGTCATCCGCCAGGCAGTAGGCGGAGCTCGACGCTTCAGCGCACTATAGCGCCGCCGAGCATCGGCCGAATACGTTGGCGGGCTTCTCCCGAAGACTCACGGCAGCCACCCGTTGCTTCTGCTCACCGCAGCCCCCCATCACCCCGTACATGATGAGAAGTCCCTAGTCGTTGACGTAGCCGATGAACTTGCCCCTACCTTCATCCGAAGCGGCCCTGACGAGATAGACGCTCTCCCCGGGCGCTGGCTTCAGGTCACTCAACGGCATTGGACCGATCTTCCCTTCAACCTCTGATGCCGATACCACGACCAGCGAATGCTCCAACATCCACTTCGCAATGGCTGCTTCACTATCAGGATCAAGTATGGAAACGCGGTCAAGCGGCAGCGTCGTTGAATTGCCAGGGAAAATTGCACCGGACGAAACATCTACCCAGTCCGACTTCCATTCCGTATGTTGAAACTGGTGAATGCTGCAGCCCCCTAGCATTGGCAAGAGCAGCACCGCTGCACGCAAGATGCCAGCCTTCGGCATGGACATGAGAGCCCCAGAAAGGGCCGGCCAAATGTTAGTTACCATCTGCAACCCGTTCTGCAAAACGATTCAGGGACTGCACCTCGCGCCCAAGATGGTATGTCATTTCTTGACTTCCCTATCATGGGCTGGCACTTGGCGTGTCGCTACGCTGCTCCGGATTTGCGGCAGCGTGCGCAGTCGAAGCACCTGGCCTGCGCGCATTGTAATCGGCATCCCGGCAGGCGCGCACGATCGGACTTCGTGCGTGCCTGATCACGCCCGGGAACCAGCACAGCACCAGCACTACCAGACAGATCGTTCCCAGCCGTACCCATTCACCCGCGACACTGGCCCCGATCAGCGGCAATGCCGCCACCAGGATGACGACCTGTGTGTACAGAAGATAGAGCGTGTACGTGCCCAACCGCGGGTCTGAACGAAGCTCGACGCGACACCTCCGGCAGGACATCTTTGCTTGACGCCTCCCAGCAAATCTCAGGGGAAAGCGCTGCCCGCTAGCGCCACAAAGTGGACAGATGAAGGTCATCAGGCGCATCGGTAAAACCTCTTTTCAGAAGTTTCCATCAGCAGGTTCCATCTGCGGCGTCGACCATACGCACCACATCATCAAAGCTCTTGCCAGCGGCGTCAGATCAAGATCACCACGCGCATCGATGGTAGTCACGAAGGGCATCAATGCGCTGAGGAGGGCCACATCGTTGTAATAAGGCCACCACATGCAGGGGCGTGTCCTCATAGGCCCCTTGGGTCTCCGGACAAGTCAGCACCGTATCGCCGAAGTCAGTGCCGACACCGAGCCGGGAAAGCAGTTCGCTGAGTACAGGATCCATGATGTTCATCGGGCTGCACGCACGGTAGAGCCCATTGCGTTGGCCCGATGGTGGTCCGTCCCACAATCCATCTCTCCGTCAGATCCCTGTCGACCTACAAGCCAAGCGGTGCGTGCGTCTTGGAGCGATGCGCTCGACAGATCAGGAATCATGACTTGACAGGAATCAACCGGCTATCCCAAGTGCCCTCTACTAGAAGTGCAATCTCTGCGCCGACAGAGGCCTCAATGAAGACCAAGGTGTCACCATCGACAATTTCCCTGGCAGCCACTGGATCTAGGCCAAGGAGGAAGCAACACCGCTTGAATTCAAAGTAATCATCCTTTCGATTGAAGACCTTGAGATCGAGCACGACATTCTGGCTAGAGAAACCATCAACGCTTGCTCTCCTGACTTGGCCAAAGACAAAATCATAGGATGCCCGCGAAGATTCATCGAACAGAGAAACAGTCACACCTGACAGCGGATCAAGACGAATTCCAACCAGCTGGAAATCGTGAATAGTGATACCCATGCAATAACCTGTCGGAACCATACGTCGCGCGTGATGCTCCAGGCGCAGCCTACTGATCGGATTTCATTCCTTTAATCACAATCGCCATGAACATGCCGCAAATCAGGAGTGACCCCAGCGCCACAGGCAACATTACAAAATAATCACCCCTCTCAAGGTGACCAATAGCATACACCTTCAATACAAGATAGGACGAGGACCTCAAAAAAACTAGCGCAAATAACAACAAACCAAGCCAATTCATTATTTTCTTGCGCATATGCATATCACCTCCATTATATGCAACTGCACCCAGACCCACCCGAAACATCCTTCACCGCCTTCATGGCATCCAGCGCATCCTTGTCAGGGGCTACGAAGTGCAACAGTTCCGTGTGGCCTTAAGGTGACCGTTGAACGTCAAGCCGAATGACGACAGCTCTCCCGTCTTCGCGCCAACTGCCCCCCGCCACCTCGGTATAGATGGACTCTCTTTCCTTTGCATCCTGAGCGGTTTGTATCACTGACACTCCATCGTACGCCGTTGCTCCACCATTCACCATTACCAGGAATCCGGGGATTGCAACTTCGGGCTGCGGAGACAAAACACCGGCAATGGTGACTCCTTCGCCATTCACAGCTTCCAAGCCTCCAAAGGCGAGGTCTGCCACACCGAACGTCACGCCCAAGTAGTCGACGCACTCACACGGGCACAGACCAGGTGGATCTACCAAATACAACGGGACGCCACCTGCGTACGGCCGGCACTACCCCGGCAGTTGTTCAGAGCATCCCTGGAAAGATCTATGGTGCCCTCCTTTGCCGAAGACGGAGCAGGCCGACAGACCCGATTTTCCACATGGCAAACGCTGTGCAAAGAGAGAGCGCGACAAACGCCAAACCCGCAAATCCGTAGTCTCGTCCACCATCAGAAATATCAACCAGCACAAAGGCAAGGAGCACTGAATTTACGGCAACTCCAAGGCAAGCAACCAGCCTGAGCGCCCAGAAGAACATGATGTAGTAAGCCCCAAAAAAAACGATTGTATTTTCTCATCTCAAGGACACCCGCATCCTTTTCCAGTCGGCGCAGCTATCTGACCAGGAACTGTGTAGCCAGATCCCGACATGACGCCAAACCCAGCTCCAAGCAGTGGAGGGACCGAAAGGGATCCACCACCGACCTTATCTCGCCTCATATCTTCAAGTGAGAAAAGGCGGCGAAGCCACCCAATCTGCTCCACTCCAATCCACCCAGTGCCAACTATTCCTCCCTCAAGAATTTCCTCGGCCGAGCTCCAAGCCTGATGATTTTTCGCGCAGGACCAAGATAGATATCACCGAATACAAATGAGAATGCGACAGCTGTATAGAAAACAAGTAGTGCACCAGGAATGGGAATCGCGCGAACGAAGCTATCGCATTCGAGGTTGCGGGCGACGAGCAACCCAATCATCAGCATCTCGGCCAGGAGCGCTATTGCGAACGCGAAACGCACCTGCCCAACCTCAATCGACAGAATTCCCCTTCTCGCCAGTTCGAACTTGGAATATACGAGCAACATCAGCAACGCGAAAGAAAGAGCAAACATAACTTCCGGAGAGTACCTAGCTACTGGACAGCGCATACTCAACATGGACGCGATCAGCGCGCAACAGATCCCCAGCGCTCCCGCCGCAGCTGCACCCTTCATGAACCTTATGAAAATCACTTCGCCGGACATTGGCATTTATTGCAGTTTGACCTGTAATTCACGATTGCTCCAAGGGGCCCAAGTATCTTCGACCCACCCCGCAAGAGATTGGCGTTCCCCGGATGCGCTGCAGCCCGATTAAGTCGACCATTGGCAACCGAGTTGCGGTTGGCATCGTTGTAGGTGAACGTCTTGCTGCCGATGCTGGTGGTGTTGCCCGCTGCGTCATGGCTGCGCGCCTCGACATCCACCGCAGTCAGCTGATGGCTGGTTGCGGGATAGGGTGTAGCGGGGGCGCCGAGCCCCCGTGCATCCCTCAGCAGACGTCACCGCACCAAGGTGCCCTGCCATCACTGTGTCCTCCCAACCTTGCTGGGTACGCTCTGGCCCATATCCAACTAGGTAATTCACGCAGTGGCAGCTCCTGTTTCGCCACAGTCTCCAGCTTGGTGATCTCAGTTTCGCCTCGCTTAGTTAACTCTAGTCCGCGCTTCTCGCGGTTTCCGGGCAGGATGAGCTCCGGCCCACTGTTGATCTTAGCTCTCGTATTCCATCCCGCACATACCCTATGTGACCCAGATAGCAGACCTTCAGCACGTAACGAGTCTTATCCGGATAAACATATCCAACAACCGGAATCTGAGTAGTACTCGTACCAATTACGCCCCCGCCCTCTGCCGAATCATAAACTTCGATCACGCCCTCCGGCACAACTTCTCTACCCTTGTGTTCGCAAGAGGTGATAGTTAAGACTGAGCAGATAAGAAAAATTCCAGGAATAAATTTCATCACCTTTTCCCGCGTTGAATGGTTGAGTCATCAGACATCCACCAAAGCAGGGGGTTTATTGATTCCGGAAGAATCATGTTCACAGGCTGAAGCCCCTTGCCAATCTCCCGCATGCAATTCTGCAACGGCGTCCCGCAGTTATTATTTATTGCACTGTACTCCCCCTGCGGCCTCGCGGGACATGCCGATAGCGAAGCTGCCAAGCGTAGTCATAAGGCGTTCGAGCGTTACCCATGGCAGCCTAACCTGATGCAGCAGCAAGTTGTACCCGCCGCCATACCTCATCCGACATCGAGTTCTTCCACGTCTGAGCAAGGAGATCCCGAAGAGATGGGTCGTGCTTTGCCAAGCTTTCAACCCTCTCGATTTCGGTCTCGCCGTGGGCAACCAAGTAGTCCTCCAAAGGTCCGGCAGCAAGATTGGAAAGTAGATGCGCATCCACATCCATTCGCCTGACAGCCTCAATGAATTTCCAACCTTCGCCAGGATCTCGCTGGATGATGCCATCAACTTCATCCAGCACGCCTGTGAGCGGACCCCGCTCATTCGCATCGACTGCGAGCCGATTAAAGTTAACCCATGCTTCAGCGACTTTTTCCATGCACTCTTTATCAAGCATTGTCTAGATCTCAAATTGGTTGAGCCATAGTGGCCCATTGCCAAGCCTCATTGCTATAACCTGCACAGCGCTTTGCTGCAGATTCAGCAAGCAATCGCCTCAACTGTGCCTGCTTGTTTTGAAATTGCTGCACATGCCCATCTATTGACATACGACCGGTAGCCAGAAGCCCACGTCTATCCAGTTTAAGATCCCAGTATCGCTTTCTCAGCTCGACCACCAAAGAATCTATCTTTGCTATGAGACGATTACAGTCATCGTCGTCTTCTTTCTCGCACGCCTTGGATATGATGTTCCGCGTCAGAATTGACGCGGGACTTTGCGGATTTAAGACACTGCTTGAGTGAGTTAAGCTAAGGCTGTTCAGCGCATTTGTCGTTGCGGCAAGGCCAGAAGACACTTCCCCCCAAGAAGCGGGCGCAGCGAAGTTTGATTGATTGTCTCCTGTAGGAGCTTGGTTCGAATTCATCATAGCGCGAGAGCCTGCGTGCACGCCGCTGCGCATGACTTGCAGACCCTCTGCGTCACTATGTGAGCCCGGGGAACTTAGTGCGTAGCTGAAGGTACTTATTCCACCGGCCAACCCAATCGGATCACTCTGCGAATACCGCCCCACAGCCGGGTCGTACTCGCGTTGGTAGTTGTAGAACAACCCACTCGCATCCGTCTCCTGCTGGCCCGGGAAGCGCAGTGCCAGCTCGAACGCCACTCCATCGCCATCCGGGTCAGCACTCGGAATCTGGTTGCCGAACACCTCGCTCTTGTTGTTCCACTCCCAGATCGCCACATCGCGCACCGGATCGATCACCACGCGCGGTGTGCCCAGATGATCCGGCTGCACGTAGGCAAGTTCCGGCACGCCGGTGCCTGGCACATTGATCAGTGCTACCGGATAGTTGTCCAGCCAGATGGCCTGCTGCTGCGCCTGGCCCGTGGCCGAGTAGTTGCCTAGCCACCGCCCTGCCTCGTCGTACAGCGTGATCTGAGCCGCGCCACTGGCCGGGGTACGCAGCACGCGTTCACCGCGATGGTTGTAGCTGTAGCTTTCCAGTACAGCATCACCCTGCTTCACCGCGCTCATGCGGTTGGCATCGCTGTAGGTGAACGTCTTGCTGCCGATGCTGGTGGTGTTGCCCGCTGCGTCATGTTTGCGCGCTTCGCCGTCCACCGCAGTCAGGCGATGGCTGGTTGCGGGATACGTATAGCTGGCGGTGCCTGCCGAGGTGGTCAGCGCGGTGCGATTGCCGGTGGCGTCATAGGCATAGGTTTCGATCGGGGTGCCGGTCGTGCCGTCCTGGGTCTGAGTCAGGCGGCCCAGCGTGTCGTAGGCGTACTTGGCCAGCACCGTCGAGCCTGCGCCGTTCTTCAATTCGGTGATCGAACCGACCGGGTCGTAGCCATAGCCCAGCGAGAGGCCACCTGCGGCCGGGTCGTGCACCACTTGCGGGCGGTAGTCCAGATCCAGCGGACGCTGTAGCTGGCGGCCGTTGCCATAGGTCCAGCCGGTCGCCGGGCTGAAGGCCGCATGGGTCACGTTGTTCACCACGATCTGGCGCGCCTGGCCGGGCTGGGTCAGGCCGATCTGGCTGATGCGGCCCTGGGGTTCGCGCACGTAGCATGCTGTACTCGTCTTCCCACACGAAGTTCCGCCATTTCCTGCTCAGCAGCATGCGAAGAGAAGGAGCCTGCTCCGCCAGACTCTCCAACTCTGCAACTTCATTCTCGCCACACAAGATCAGCAATCCTCCAACTGTCCAGCCACACGATTGAAGAACGAAGATGCAGTTGCAGATGCATCCATCTGAGCCTTTGAAGCTGTCACTCTTCAGTGCTGCATTGGCTCGTCGAGTAGTTCCAACTCCCTCCATCATCTAAACAGGCATCGATAGCCATTTGCCCCCGAAACCAAAAAGCAAGAGCAATAATCACTACAATTGCACAGAGAAGTACAACGGTCTTTGACTGTTTTTTCATTTCAATAATTGTCCGGCAATCCATTCGGCCTGAATGGTGAACATACTTCAGAACATGACCCCTCGCCCGCGTTATTTCGGCCGAACAAATTGGCCCGTTGGTCTGCGGCCGACGCTGCAGATGAATCCCCCTTCACCCGCTGATCAAATATCTCCCGAGCATTGCTCATATTGCAAGCAGCCGCTTTGCCGCCTTGTCCGCGCTGAGCAGCCTCACAGTTTGCCTTGCAATGAAAGTACTTATCCTGGAGCTTCGTGTTAGCCAGCCTCATGTCGATGTAGTTTCTCACGAAATCCTGGACCCCCTGCCTGTACTCCGTTGGGTACCCGCTCGGAGGAGGGGGCGTTGCGCCGGAATACTTGTAGATGTACTCCAGATCTCTTGACTGAAGGCCAAGCGAATCCACGCTCATTAGCGGTCCACCGCCCGCATAGGTGAACGTGCTTATTCCCCCCATCAACCCAATCGGATCACTCTGCGAATACCGCCCCACCGCCGGGTCGTACTCGCGCTGGTAGTTGTAGAACAACCCACTCGAATCCGTCGCCTGCTGGCCGGGGAAGCGCAACGCCAGCTCGAACGCCACACCATCGCCATCGGGATCGGCACTCGGAATCTGGTTGCCGAACACCTCGCTCTTGTTGCTCCACTCCCAGATCGCGACATTCCGCACCGGATCGATCACCACGCGCGGCGTGCCCAGATGGTCCGGCTGGACATAGGCCAGCTCCGGCACGCCGGTGCCCGGCACGTTGATCAGCGCCACCGGGTAGTTGTCCAGCCAGATGGCCTGCTGCTGCGCCTGGCCCGTGGCCGAGTAGTTGCCCAGCCATTGCCCTGCTTCGTCGTACAGGGTGATCTGGGCAGCTCCACCGGACGGGCTGCGCAGCACGCGCTCGCCGCGATGGTTGTAACCGTAGCTTTCCAGCACGGCATCGCCCTGCTTCACCGCGTTCATGCGGTTGGCGTCGTTGTAGGTGAACGTCTTGCTGCCGATGCCGGTGGTGTTGCCCGCCACGTCATGGCTGCGTGCCTCGCCATCCACGGCAGTCAGCCGGTGGCTGGTTGCGGGATAGGTGTAGCTGGCGGTGCCTGCCGAGGTGGTCAGCGCGGTGCGATTGCCGGTGGCGTCATAGGCATAGGTTTCGATCGGCGTACCGGTCGCGCCGTCCTGGGTCTGGGTCAGGCGACCCAGCGCGTCGTAGGCGTACTTGGCGAGCACCGCCGAGCCTGCGCCGTTCTTCAGCTCGGTGATCGAGCCAACCGGGTCATAGCCATAGCCCAGTGACAGGCCACCTGCGGCCGGGTCGTGTACCGCCTGCGGGCGGTAATCCAGATCCAGCGGACGCTGCAGCTGGCGGCCGTTGCCGTAGGTCCAGCCGGTCGCCGGGCCGAAGGCCGCATAGGTCACGTTGTTCACCACGATCTGGCGTGCCTGGCCGGGCCGGGTCAGGCCGATCTGGCTGATGCGGCCCTGGATATCGCGCACGTAGTCGGCCACGCTGCCGTCGGGGTAGGTCAACGCGGTCAAGCGACCCGACTTACTGTAGGCATAGCGCAGGGTGGTGGCCACACCATTGACGGTCTGCACCTTGCGGGTGACCTGGCCGAAACGGTCATGGCAGTACTGGGTGCTGCCATTGGCGTGCAGCACCTGCCCCAGGCGGCCCTCGGCGAAGCGCTCGTCGGCGGCACAGGCGGCCGGTGCCACGTCATAGCTGTAGCCCACGTCCAGATTGGGGTCCGGATAGGCGATACCGATCAGGCGGTTGAGTGCATCGTAGTGATAGGTGGCGGTGACGCCGCGTGCATCGGTGGCCGTCTTGCGATTGCCGGCCGCGTCCACGGTGTAGCTGCTGGCGCCACTGTCCGGGCTGACCTGCCCGGTCAGATCACCGAAACCGTTGTAGGCGTAGGTGGTATGCAGGCCCTTCGGGTCGGTGACCTGGGTGACCTGGTCCAGCGCGTTGTACTGGCTGCGGATCTCCGCCGCGACGCCGCCGACGTCCTGCAGGGTCTGCGCCAAGCGGTTCAACGGATCGTACTGCTGGCTGGTCACGCGCTGCAGGGCATCGGTCACCGTCTGTGGGTTGCCGTTGGCATCGTAGGCAAAGCCGGTGGCGTGGTTGCCCGCATCCTTCAGCGCGGTCAGCTGGCCAAGCGTGTTGAACGTCCGCGCCAGGGTACGGCGCAGGGTGCCGCCTGCATCCAGCGTGTCTTCCTTGAGGCGGTTGCCGGCGTTGTCCAATACGTAGTGGATCGTGTTGCCGCTGTTGTCCGCAATATCGGTCAAGCGCTGGGCGGCGTCATAGACATAGGTGACACTGCTGCCGTCCGGCTCGGTGACCTGCTGCACCTGGCCGGTCGGCCAGTAGCTGATCTGGGTCACCCGGTCCTCGGCTGTGGTGGCACCGCGCACGGTGACCGAGGTCGGCCAGCCGCGCGCATGGTAGGTGTAATCGGTGACCACGCCGTTGGCATCCTTGACCGACAACGGCCGCCCGAACGCGTCGTAGGCCAAGGTCTCGACCGTCTGGCCCAGCGCATTGGTCACGCTGCGCAGGTCGCCCTTGCGATAACTGCAGGCACCACTGGTCGCGCATCCCGCGTCGTCCGCGGTGTAGTAGGCATAGGTGGAGACATCCGCCACATCACTGCGTGGGCCATCCACGCTACGCAGCAGTCCCACCAGCGGGCACTCCGGCCCTTCGGCCTCACAGTAGGTCTGCGTGGTGATGCGGGTATCACCGGTCACCCTGTCGCGCACGGTGATGGTGGTTGGCTGGAGGCGCGCATTGCGTGCGATGCGGATCTCACGGTTACCGATGGTCTGCTGCACCAGCCGATTGCTGTCCATGGCCACGCGCATTTCGCTGACGCGCTGGTCCGGAGTACCGGCCGCTTCGGTGGTGGTGGTCACGCTGACGGCGCCTGCGGCAGCATCACTGGCCTCGGCATAGGCGTAGCTGGTGACGACACCACGGCGATCGGTCACCGACTGCAGCCGACGCCGGAAATCGGTGCCCTCGGGCAGATAGGCGCGAGTGATGCTGCCGTTGCTTTCGGTGATGCTATTGACCTTGCGCGGAAGGCCACTGGTGCCGCTGGCGGTCAAGGCGTAGGTGCTCTGCTTGCCCAGTGCGTCGGTGACGATGGTGGTGCCTGCCGGCGTGTACTCCAGGCGCACGCCATCAATGCCCACGTCGGCTTGGCTGCAATCGCCGGAATGGCGGCTGCAGGTGACTCGCCCTTGCGTGTCATAGCCGTACCAGCTGTAGCGCTGGTTGTCTTCGGCGGTCACGCCGGTCAGGTAGCCCGGGAAGCGGGCGTCCTCATAGTGATAGGTACGGCTGGCACCGTCGGCATAGGTCGCGGTGATCAGTTCCCCGGCCGGAGAATAGGCGTAGCTCACCACAGGCTGGCCGGCGATCACCAGGGCCGAGATCAGTGAATCGTCGCCCGGCGCGAGGTACTGGACGTCCACGCGCCGACCGGTTGAATGGGTGATGCTGAGCAGGCGGCCGCGGCTGTCGTGTGCATAGGTCAGCGAAGTACCGTCTTCGAGATCACGGCGCTGCATCAAGCCATCAGCATCAAAATAAATGCGCTCTCCGGCACGTGAAAGTTGCCAGTTGGTGCCCTGCTGGACCGCACGATCGCCGCTTCCGTCCATGGCTTCGTAGCTTGCCCCCACTTTCTGGAATGCGGTCTGCCCGCCATCGGCGCCGATCAGCCCAACTTTCAGTTCGGGGCTGGGAGGGAAGGTGGAATCGTCTACGCCTGCGGTAAGCCGCAGATTGTGGGAATGGGTCCAGCCCGTACCCAACGCGCCGCCCGCCGTGCTTGTCAGGGAGTGATAGTGGCGTTGGAAGCTCACCCATCCAAGGTTGAAATCCGGCTCAGGCTGGGATTTATCGCCAGTGGTCGGATCACACGGGTTACCAACAGGACACTGCTGCGGCGGCAGCGGCCCGCTTGTGTAGGAGAGCATGGGCGACATGTGCGGCTCGTCCTGCTGGACCAGGGAGCACATCTGCAGGGCCTCATTCCACGTCAGGGACGGTCGATTCGGACAAAGCGCCGTTCTGGCCCGGCGCACACGCTCCCACCCCACTATCGACGAGCATTCTTGAGTGCTCTGATGATAGAAGTTCAAGGTGTAATGGAAATCCTTCTCCTCGTTGGTGACGCTACCGTCGTCGCCCCTGCCAAGTCCAAGGAGCTCCACCCAAGGATCCTCCGTGAGTGAAGTCGCCGGGCACTGCGGGTCGCTGACACGGGTAGCGAGGATCGCGCTACGAATCTGATCTTCGGATGAGTACTCCTGCCCTGAGTGGATGTAGACCCAGTCGGTAGTAACGATCTTCTCGGGTCTCACCCGGTAATCGTAGATGACCTTCTTTCCAAGGACGCGTTGGCGTTTGACATGCCAATCGAAGGGTTTGTCCTTTTCGTACTGGGAAAAGAGCGACTTAATGTCCTTCTGCACCGCCGCTTCGGTGGCTCGCGGCTGGCCCATCGACAGGTAGCTCTCCCACTTCTTCTGCACCTCCTGCGCCTGCGCAGCCCAAGGAGCCAAGCTCCCCAGCGCGATCATCGCCAGTGCGGCACACGAAATGGTCTTCAGTCGTTTCAACATCCCTGTTCTCCTTCCTGGACAAACACAGCACCGGCGGGAACGAGAACGTGGGGCGGTTGCCTCACCACGTCATGCTTCGGATCGTCCCTGGTCCGGAATGCGGTCTGACCGCATGGGGGACGTTATCTCCGATGTCGTTTACACATTCAAGTCATAAAGTGTGGAGTGGGTCGGATTTCAGAGTTTTCTGATAAAGCGAGCGGCCGACCGAACAAGCAGCCGAGCGTGGGCTCGGCTCTACAAGGCGAATGCCTCCAGAAACAGAAACGCCGGGCATCGCCCGGCATTTCCGTCACAGCATGGAAGGGATGAATCTCAGTATTTACCGTCGAACGCGAAGATCGGCTTGCGCGTCTTCCACGCACCAGCAGTAAAGTCCGGGAACTCCAGCGTCTGGAAACCGTTGGCGATCGACTGCTCGCTCAACGGGGTGATCGCACTCCAGGTCACCGCGTCGTAGATGTCGATCGGCATCGGTGCCTTGGCTTTGAGCGCTTCAACAAATGCATGGATGACGAACCAGTCCATGCCGCCGTGGCCGGCGCCGGCGGCGGTGTCGGCATTCTGTTTCCACAGCGGGTGCTCGTACGCGTCCTGGTACTTCTTGAACTCTTCCCACTGGTGCGGCGGGCTGCGGCCTTCGATGTGGATCGAATGGTTCACGTCCATCCACAGGCCCTTGGTGCCCTGCACACGGAAGCCCATTGAATACGGGCGCGGCAGCGAGGTGTCGTGCTGCAGCAGGATGGTCTCGCCGTTCTCGCAGGCCAGCGTGGTGGTGACGATATCGCCGAGCTTGAACTTCACCTGGGTGCTGGGGTGGGTGGTGCCACCACTCTTGGCCACGGTGTATTCGTGCAGGCCGCGTGCCTTGGTCGCGAAGGCGTTGATGTGGGTGAAGCGGTTGCCACGGTTGATGCCGGTGTACATCGCACAGGGGCCGATGCCGTGGCTGGGGTACAGCTCACCATTGCGTTCCACCGAATGCTCGGTGCGCCAGCGAGCTTCGCTCCAGCCCTTCGGACCGAACTCCACGCCGCTGTCGTAGGGCTGGTTGGGGTCGCCGGAATTGAACTTCACGCCGCGCAGGTCGTGCTGGTAGCCGGCCTGCAGATGCACCAGTTCGCCGAACAGGCCCTGGCGCACCATCTGCAACGCCGCCATCACGTCGCGGCGATAGCAGACGTTCTCCAGCAGCATGTACGGGGTGCCGGTGCTCAGCTGGGTCTTCAGCACGTCCCAGTGGTCCTGCAGCGTGATGCCGGCCACCACTTCACAGCCCACGGCCACGCCGGCCTGCATCGCGGCAATCGCCATCGGTGCGTGGTACTCCCACGGCGTGGCGATGATCACGCCATCGATGCCCTTCTGTTCCAGCAGGCGCTTCCAGGCGTTGGTATCGCGGTCCTGGCCGTAGGTCTTCGGGGCCGGCTTGCCGGCCTTGGCCACCATGTCCATGGCACGGCCGAGCATGATCGGTTCGATGTCGCACAGCGCGACCACCTCGACATCGTCGCGGCGCACCAGCTCCTTCAGCAGCACAAGGCCACGCATGCCGGTACCGATCATGGCCAGGCGCACTTTGCGCCCGCGTGCCCATGCCGGGGTCTGCGGCAGCAGGCTGCTGGCGGCGACAGCGGCACTGGCCGCGATGAATTCCCTACGCTTCATGGCAAACATCTCTCCTCTTGGCAGCGTGCCGGCCGCAGTCGGCACGCCAGGTCACGCAAACGGAATTACTTGAACCGGTAGCCGATGGTCACACTGTAACCACGGCCGAAGATGGTGGCGTAGTCACTGGAGTCACCCAGGAAGCTGTTCGGATCGTAGAACGGCAGGCGGTTGAACAGGTTCTTGACGGTGAAGCTCAGGTTCCACGCATCATCCGGGCGCCAGGTGACGCTCATGTTGGCGGTCCACCACGACGGTGCACCATCGCACTTGCTCTTCTGCAGGGCCAGGTAGCCGCCGGTGCAGGTTTCCTTGTTGTTGCTCTCTTCGTCGATCTGGTCGGTAGCCCACTTGGTGCCACCCACGTAGTTGACGAACATGCTGGTGGTCACCTGCTTGTAGGTCCAGTCTGCATTGAGCGTGGCACGCAGGCGCGGATTGTTGTAGTAGCCCACCACGTCGCCGTAGTACCAGCCGTTCTCGGCGTCCATGTAGAAGCGGTTGCGGTTGGCGATGGTGGCGGCCAGGCCGATGTTCAGGTTGCCCCAGTCGCCCAGCGAGAAGCGGCTGCGCGCGTCGATGTCGAAGCCGTCGATCAGCGTCTTGCCGCGGTTCTTGTACTGGCCGACCACGCTGGCCACGTTACCGGCGGAGTAGCCCGGCAGGGTGGCCGGGCAGCTCACGCCGCTGGCCGGATCGGCGCACATTGCCGCCAACTGCGCCAGGTTGGCGCGGTCACTGTCGGTGATCGGCGAGCGCGACATCGAGATGATGTCTTCCATGCGGCGATAGTCCGGCGCGACGATTTCATTGTTGCGGTAGATGAACCAGTAGTCGGCCGACACCGACAGCCAGCTCGCCGGCTCGTAGACGAAGCCGAGGGTGGCGATCTTCGCCTTCTCCGGCTTCAGATCCTTGTTCGGCTGGGTCATGCGCGCGACGGTACGGCTGCAATCGACGTTCAGCAGGGTCTTGCCCAGATCGACGTCACCCGGCCGCTGCGACTTCAGCAGCAGGTTGGCGATGGCGTTGGTCTCGCCGCAGCGCAGTTCGTCACGGAAGCCACCGAGCTGTGCGAATACGCCGCCGTTGCCGGACTCGGCCAGGCTCGGTGCGCGGAAGCCGGTGGAATAGGTGCCGCGCAACATCAGCTGATCGAACGCCTGGTACTTGAAGCCGATCTTCGGCGCGATGTTGGCGCTGAAGTTCGGGTACTTGTCCACGCGCACCGCCGCATCCAGTTCCAGCTTGTCGGTGATCGGCGCCACGGTCTCGGCGAACAGCGCGTAGGTGTTGCGCTTGCCGTCGAACCACGAGCCGCCCTGCTGGGTGATCAGGCCATTGGCTGCATCGGCATTGCCCGGGGTGTAGAAGGTCTCACGGCTGGCGTTGAAGCCGAACGCGGCGCGCATCTCGCCCGCCGGCAGCTGGAACAGCGGTCCTTCGATCTTGCCGTCCAGGGTATGCAGGCGGGTCCACGACTGGATGTCGAAGGTCGGGAACGCTTCACGTATCAACGCGGCGTTGGCTTCGCTGATCTCGCCGAACTTGTACGCCGGGTGGTCGGAGATGATCACCCGACCGGTGCCCGGATCGATCGTGTACGGCCCGAACGCCTTCTCGAAACCCTTGGTGTTGACGTTGATCGTCTGGTAGGTGGTGGAGTGGGTACCAGCGCTGGCGAATGCGGTTTCCCAGTTCCAGTCACCCGCGTTGCCACGTGCGCCCGCCAGCACACGATAGCTCTTGTCGGTATTGCGCTGGCCGAAGTAGTTCGGGCCGGCATCCTGCAGCAGGTAGTTCAGGCCGACCACGCCGCCCATCATGGCCTTCAACTGCGGGCTGGCGTGGTTGTACTCGTTGTTCGGGCCCAGGAACGGGTACAGGAACTGGTTGACGGTGTTGCCGGTGTTGCGCGAGAACCAGCTGGTCGGGTTGCCGGTGGTGGTGCCGTAGGTGCGCGGCGTGCCGCCGTTGGCGCGCAGGTCGATGTCGGTGTAGGTCGCCTCGGCGAAGATCTCGGTGTTGTCACCGACCAGGAAGGTGCCGTTGAGGTAGGCGGTGTTGCGCTCGGACTTGGCGCCGGCATCGATCTCGTTGTTCATCCAGGTTTCCCAGACGCAACGCGGGCCGGCCGCTTCACTGGTCAGCACGTTCTTGCAGCCCGGCGCAGCTTCCTGCACGCGGCGGCCAGTGACCGGATCGAAGGCGAAGTAGGTGCCCGGGTTGAACTCGCCCGGCCTGCTGCCCACGCCCAGGCGCAGGTTGTTGAGGTAGTTCGGGTTGTTGACGTAGTACTGGTCCGGACGCTTGTCGTAGAAATCGCTCAGCGGAATCGCGTCGCGACGGTACATGTTGACCGCGCCATAGATGTTGAAGCGGTTCTCGGCCAGGTCACCGAAGCCGGCGGTGATGCTGGCCTGGCGCTCACCGTAGGAATCGATGCGCGAGGAGGTGTCGTTGGTGAAGCTGATCTCGGCACCCTGGAAGTTGCGCTTGGTGATCACGTTGATCACGCCGGCCACCGCGTCGGTACCGTACACGGCCGACGCGCCGTCGGTCAGTACTTCCATGCGCTCGATGGCCGCCGCCGGGATCGCATCGATGTTGACGAACTGGGTCTGGAACCCGGCCGGTGCGCCGTAGTACGACAGGCGGCGACCGTTCAGCAGCACCAGTGTGCCCTGTGCGCCCAACCCGCGCAGGTTGGCCTGCGAGGCACCATCGGAACCGGTGAACAGCGAGCGCGCATCCTGCTGCGCGGGGCGAGCGGCCGGCAGGTTGTCGAGCACCTGCAGCAGCGTGCGCGCACCCATGTTCTGGATGTCCTGCTTGCTGATCACCTGCACCGGCGAGGCGGTTTCAACGTCGGTGCGGCGGATATTGGAGCCGGTGACCTCGATGCGGGCGAGGTCGGTGGCGTTGTCCTTGCTTTCCTGGGCGAAGGCAGGAGCAGCAAGCGAGAACAGCGCGCCGGCAATGGCCAGCGTCAGCGGAGCGATCGGGCGGCAGGGGGGGCGGTGGTGGCGGGCGGGCAACATCGGGGTTCTCTCCTGGCAGGGGTGCGGCGCAACTGAGTGAGCGCGTGGGCGTTCGGCGGGCAAAACGCTCCCGGGCCACGGCCATGAGGGCCGTAGTCGGGATGGGGCGGGGGAGGAGCGGTGTTACGTGGGGGTCATGGGGCGACGATGCTGGCGGAGTCGCCCTCCTGGCCGATCAGTACGGCGTTGGCCCAGTTGGCACAGACCTGGGCGGGTTGGCTGCCCTGCGCACCCAGCGTGCGCAGGCTCAGGGTGGAAAGGCCACGGATGTCCAGCTCCGGCTTGACCACGCCGGGCGCCTTCACCAGGCCGCTGTCGTACAGCAGGCGGTTGTCGCCCCATACCTGGAACTGCAGGCCGCCGGCGTTGCGGCAGGCGTCGTCGATGCCGAGGTCGGCACGCAGCAGGTGCCAGCCGCCCTGCAGGCGCAGGTCGATGCGGCTGTTGGCGCCGACCCCCAGGCCACGGCGGAACTGCAGGCCGTTCATGCGCATGCCGGCGTCGCCACGGAAGGACTGGTCGGTACGCAGCTGGCTGGCCAGCGCGGCCGGCACCGGCAGCTCGGAGAGATAGCGCTGCCGGGCCGGTCGCTCCGGTTCCTGGTGTTCGAGGATGTGGAAGGTGGACAGTGCGATCGGGCCGACGTCGCGCGGCTGCAGTGCATCGAACGCGCGGGCGCTGCCTTGGGCGGCGGTCACCATCGGGTCGGTGCTGCTGGCGCCGTCGCCTTCGGGGTTCTGCACGCTCAGTACGCGGAAGCGCAGCAGGCGGCCGGCATGGGCCGGGAAGTCGATGCGTTGCACGCCTTCCTTCAGCTGCAGGCGGCCACGGGCGATCGGCTCGCCCCACTCGCCATTGCTGTCGCCCAGGTACACCTCGTAATCGCGCACCTGGCCGTGCTTCCAGTTCTTGTCGTTGCGCGGCGCGATGTCGATGCCATCGATCATCCTGCGTTCGCCGAAGCCGATCACCCACTCGTGCGCGCCAGTGCGCACGGCCTGGTTGCGCACGCTGCGGAACCAGGTGTTGGGATCGTCATCGAAGGCGTTCTCCAGCGCATGGCCGGGCTCCTCGGCCGGGCGGTTGACCACCAGCAGGCTGTCTGCGGGCAGTTCGCGGCCGAGTACCGGCGCGGCCGGATAGGCATCGTCGGCGGCCGCAGCGGCCGCCGCGAAGTCCAGCTGCAGCTGCAGCGGCTGGCGGATGTCCTGGACAGCGGTACGCACGTGCAGCGTGCCACGGCGCTCCTTGGCATCGAAGTACCAGCCTTCAGCCGCACCGTTGAACGCCGCCGCATCGGCCAGCGCCGGCAACGCGCGGCCACCGGCCTGCACTGCACGTGGCGCCTGCCGGCTGAGCACGCGCAGGCCATAACGACGCTGCGCCAGCTGGCCGTTGTACTGGCCCTGCACCGCATCGATCTGCACCTGCACCGGGCCACTGCCCAGTGCAGGCGCCTGCACGCGGATTACCTGCGTGCTCGACTCACCCTGCTGGTAACGGCGCGTGTTGCCATCGTCTTCGTACAACGTGTACTGCGAGTCGCCCTGCGGGTACAGGTCGAAGGTCACTTCATCGAGCGGCTTTTCGCCGTCGAACAGCATCGACGGGTACATCGGCAGGATCGCACCGGCGCGCACGAACACCGGCAGCGTGGCCAGGTCCACCTGGCGGTCCAGCTGGCGGCCGTCGGCACCGGCCTGCACGCGGCGGCCGTCCCAGTAGTCGATCCACCCCCCGGCCGGCAGGTGGATGTCGCGGCGCCAGCCACGGCTGGCGGCCTGGCTGCGGTACACCGGCGCCACCAGCAGGTCGCGGCCGAGCAGGAACTGGTACTTGTAGGTCTCATCCTGTGCATGCGGGTCGCGCGGGTAGTCCCACATCAGCCCCCGCACCGGCGGTGCGCCGGTCTGCGCGGCCTCGTGCACCAGCCCATACATGTACGGGGTCAGGCGCATCTTCAACTTCAGGTAGTCGCGGTTGATGCTGCGGTACGGCTCGTCGTACCACCACGGGTGCTTGCGCGCGTTCGACGACCAGCCGCTCATGCCCATCAGCACCGGGGTGAACGCCTTCCACTGCAGGTCGCGGGTGAAGGTCTCGGCGCTGCCGCCGAAGATTGCATCAACGTCGCCACTGGCGTAGGCCATGCCGGACAGGCCCGAACCGACCAGGGTCGGCACGTGCCAGCGGATGTAATCCCAGCTGCTGCTCTGGTCGCCGGTCCACGCTACGGCGTAGCGCTGGATACCGGCCCAGCCCATCACCGTCCACAGGAACGGGCGCGAATCGGAGTTGTCGAGGATGCCGTTGAACGCCTGGCGGTTGGCATCCATCGCGAACTGGTAGCCCTTGCCGGTCCAGGCCACGTCCAGCTTCTGCACGCGGCTGCCGGCCTTGCCGACTTCCCAGGCGATCTTGTCGACACCGTTCTCGGTCCACAGGCCGGTGCGGAAGCCGTAGGCGGCAAGCCCCTTCACCGTTTCCGGCAACTGCTTGTAGCCGCAGCCGTAGCCATCGTTGGGCAGAATCCAGCCACCGGGCATGTCGTGGGCGCGGTACTGCTTGGCCACGCTGTCGATCACATCCGGCGTGGTGCCGGTCGGGCCGTCGCTCCAGCCTTCGGGCACGGTGCCGGGCTTCTTGCTGTTGTCGCCGTCGTTGTAGCAGTCGGCATCGCCATAGGACAGCGCCCAGCGCGCCACCATGTTCGGGCGGCCGGTCAGCTGGGTGTAACGCTCGATCAGCTTGGGCAGGTCCGCGCCGACGAAGTAGTAGGCATCGAAACGGTCTTCGCGATGCAGCAGCGTGGCCTGGTCGGGCTGGCGCAGGTCGTAGCTGCCATCGCTCCAGGTATTGCGCAGCATGCCCCAGCCACGGCTGCTCAGCAGCATGGGTGCCGGGCTGGGGCGGTCGCCCTCTTCCCAGCCGCCGGAATAGGACACCTCCAGCTCGCGGCCCTTGAACTGATAGCGGCCGTTCTGCTGGCCGCCACCGAAGTAGCCCTCATCGGCCTGCGACGACAGCACCTGCACGCTCTGCGTGGCCTCCAGGTCCAGCGGCTGCAGTTCCTGCCACAGCGCGGTGGGCTGGCCGTTGTCCAGGCGTTCCAGGCGCATGCGCAGCGGTTGCCGCTGCACATGCAGGACCAGTGCGTCGGTACGCACGCGGATTTCCTGCGCGTCTTCTTCCAGCTGCGCCTGCACGTTCGCCTTGGGCTGCGGCAGCACGATCGGTGCGGCCTTGTCGCCGGCGCCGGTCAACGTGCCGTTGCGGCCGGCCTGCACGCGGATGATGTCGGTCGCCGGCAGTTCAATGCGGATGCCCGCGCCCTTGTCGGTCTGCAGGTCCCAGCCCTGCACGCCATCGCGGCTGGCGCTGGCGCTGACCGATCGCAGGTTTCCGACCGGCTCGGCCCGGGCCGTCATGGACGCCAGCATCAAGGCCGGCAACAGGGCCAGCATCAGCGGCGAGCGACGTACGCAGTTTTCCACGCGGACTCCCAACCCGTTCACCGGGCGTTTCGAAAGCGATTGGGCCGACTCTAGGGCAGCGATTCGAAAGATGTCAACAAATTGAAAGGAAAAAGGAAGATATATTCCATTGAAACGAAAGTTGTTGCGTCGCAATACTTTGTGTAAGCGCTTGCAGTCGCCTGTTAAGCATTGTGCGATACGGCATTTGACCCGTCCTTTCGTTTTCATGGTCATGCCGCGACTGGGAAAGCCACTCGGCCATTTTCTTTCTTTTTACTTTCGATGTTTGACATTTCGAAAGAAAACACAGATGGTGCGCTGGCCCAACTGGAACCTCCGAATGGACGTCACCCTGCTTTCCGATGTGTCCGCCTGGCAGCGCCTTGGCGGAGCCGATACCGCAATCGAAATCGCCCAGCAGCCTGCGCTGTGGGAAGCACTCGCACAGGACCTGTCGCGTGCCCGCGACCGCCTGCAGGCCTTCCTCGGCGACAGCCTCAACGATCCCAACCAGCGCGTGCTGTTCACCGGCGCCGGCAGTTCCGGCTTCATCGCCGAGATGGTGGCCGACGCGATCAACGCACAGTGGGCGGCCGAGGTGCGCGTGGTGCACACCACCAGCCTGCTGACCCACCCGGCGCTGTACCTGCAGCGTGACCGCCCGACCCTGCTGGTGTCGTTCGGCCGCAGTGGCTCCAGCCCGGAAAGCGTGGCAGCGGTGGATCGCGTGCGCAGCGACGTGGACGACGCGCGCTTCCTCGACATCACCTGCAACGCCGATGGCGAACTGGCCCGCCGTGGCGCCGGCCGTGGCGATACGTGCACCCTGCTGATGCCGTCGGCCAGCTGCGACCGTGCCTTCGCCATGACCAGCAGCCTGACCTGCATGCTGCTGGCGGCACTGACGGTGTTTGATCGCTCGCCGTGGGATGCGCGCGTGGCGCGCCTGAAGCAGATCGCCGCGCTGGCCCGCGAAGGGCAGGCGCAGTGGGACGCACCAGTGGCAACGCTTGCGCAGCGCCCGTTCAACCGCGTGATCTACCTTGGCAGCGGCCCGCTGGAAGCGCTGGCCCGCGAGTGTGCACTGAAGGTGCTGGAGCTGACCGCTGGCCGCGTTCTGGCGCTGGCCAACACGCCGCTGGGCTTCCGTCACGGTCCCAAGTCGACGCTGGATGGCAACACCCTGGTGGTGGTGCTGCGCAGCGTGCAGCCGCTCGCGCGCCGCTACGAGCAGGACCTGCTGGACGAACTGCGCCGCGATGGCGTGGCCGGGCAGGTGCTGGCGATCGGTCCACATTCGGACATCGGCGCCGATGACGATTACACCCTCACCGTACCGGCGCTGGACGATCCGTGGCTGGCACCGGTGTGGCTGGGCTTCGCGCAGCTGTTCGCGCTGCAGCGCTCGGCCGCGCTGGGACTGACCCCGGACAACCCGTTCCCGGACGGCACCGTCAACCGCGTCGTCAAGGGCGTCACCATCCACCATGGCTGAGCTGATCGCCCACGCCTGCTATGGCATCGACATCGGCGGCACCAAGATCGAGCTGGTGGCGTGCGATGCGGCGATGCAGGTCACCTGGCGCCGCCGCGTGGCCACGCCGCAGGGCGACTACGATGGTTTCCTGCAGGCCGTGGTGACGCTGGTGGCCGAGGCCGACGCCGCGCTGGGCCGGAATGATGCGGCCATCGGCATTGCCCTGCCCGGCGTGCGTGACCGCCGCAGTGGCCGCCAGCTCAGCGCGAACGTGCCCGCACTGACCGGCCAATGCGTGGCGCAGGATCTGCAGGCGCGGCTGCAACGCTCGCTGCATTTCGGCAACGACCTGCAGTGCTTTGCCCTGTCGGAAGCGCACGGCGGCGCCGCCGACGGCTTCCCCAGCATGTTCGGCGCCATCCTCGGCACCGGTGCCGGCGGTGGCTTCTGCCTGCAGGGCCGGCTGCTGTCCGGCTTCAACGGTCTGGCCGGCGAATGGGGCCACTGGAGCGTGCCCGGCCATCTGCTGCAGCGCCATGGCCTGCCGCTGCTGGACTGCGGCTGCGGCCTGCAGGGCTGCGTGGAGCGCTATGTGTCCGGCAGCGGATTGGCCATGATCGAGCGCCACCTCGGAGGCAGCGCCGTCGATGCCAGTGCGGTGATCACGCTGGCAGAAGCCGGCGATGCCCGCGCGCGCAAGGCGCTGGACATTCATCGTGATCTGCTCGGCCACAGCCTGGCCGCGCTGGTGCTGGCGCTGGACCCGCACGTGATCGTGCTCGGCGGTGGCCTCTCGCAGTACGCGCCGCTGTACCGGCAGCTGCCGGCCGCCCTCGCCACCCATCTGTTCAATGGCGTGCAGGTCCCGCCGATCGTGCCGCCACGGTTCGGCGATGCCGGTGGCGCACGTGGTGCCGCCCTGCTCGCCTGCCAACCCTCGTTTTCCTGATCTCCGGAGCCTGACCATGTCCCCGTTGCAGACCCTGCTTGCTTCCCACCGCGCCGGCGCCAACGTCGGCCTGTACAGCGTCTGCTGCAGCAACGAGCAGGTGCTGCGCGCGGCCATGCACGTCGCCCTGGCGCATGGCACCGTGCTGCTGGTCGAGGCCACCTCCAACCAGGTCGACCAGTTCGGCGGCTATACCGGCATGACCCCGCCGCAGTACCGCGACTACGTCGGTACCCTGGCCGATGAAGAAGGCTTCCCGCGCGAGCGGCTGATCCTGGGCGGCGACCACCTCGGCCCGAATGCCTGGCAGAAGCGCCCGGCGGCCGAAGCGATGACCCACGCGCGCGTGCTGATCGAAGCCTACGTCGCCGCCGGTTTCCACAAGATCCATCTGGATTGCAGCATGTCCTGCGCCGATGATCCGGTGCCACTGCCCGATGCCATCGTCGCTGCGCGCTCGGCCGAGCTGGCCGAAATCGCCGAACGCACCGCCGCCGAACATGGCCTGCCGCCGCCGGTCTACGTGATCGGTACCGAAGTGCCGATTCCCGGTGGAGAAGCCTCGCTTGCCGAGGGCCTGCAGGTGACCACGCCGGCCGCCGCCGCGCAGACCCTGGCCATCCACCGGCAGGCCTTCGATACCCCGCAGCTGCGCGATGCGTGGCAGCGTGTGATCGCGATGGTGGTGCAGCCGGGCGTGGACTTCGATCACAGCAGCGTGCACGAGTACGACGCCGCCGCTGCCAGTACGCTGGCCGATTTCCTCGAACAGCAGCCACGCATCGTGTTCGAAGCGCACTCCACCGACTACCAGCGCGAGAGCGGCCTGCACGCGCTGGTGCGCGACCACTTCGCCATCCTCAAGGTCGGGCCCGCGGCCACCTTCGCCTACCGCGAAGCGCTGTTCGCGCTGGCCGCGATCGAGGCCGAACTGCTGCCGGCGGCACAGTGCTCGCGCCTGCCGCAGGTGCTGGACGAGGTGATGGTGGCGCAGCCGAAGTACTGGCAGTCCTACTACCAGGGCGATGACACTGCGCTGCGCCTGCTGCGCAGCTACTCCTTCAGTGACCGCTGCCGTTACTACTGGGGCGAGCCCGCGCTGGTGCAGGCGGTGCAGACCCTGTTCGCCAACCTGGAACAGCACGCGCCGCCACTGGTGCTGCTCAGCCAGTACCTGCCGGAGCAGTACCGCGCCGTGCGTGAGGGCACGCTGGCCAACACCCCCACCGCGCTGGTGCAGCACCGCATCGGCCTGTGCCTGGGCGAGTACGCGCGCGCCTGCAGCGCCAACCAGGCCGGAACCCGCACGCAGAACGCACGTTCGGCTGCCGCAGTTGCTGCGAACGGCTAATCTCTACCTTTCCCCGCGAAACCGAGAATGGCCATGCGCAACACCCGCTCCCGCCGGCAACAGATCCTGCAGCTGCTGATCGAGCACGGCTCGGTGCAGGTGGCCGATCTGGTCGAGCGTTTCGGCGTGTCGGCGGTGACCATCCGTGCCGACCTGACCCACTTCGAGTCGCAGGGCCTGGCCAACCGCACCCACGGCGGCGCCACCCTGGTGCGCACGCCGCCGCAGGAACAGGACATCCATGAGAAGGACGCGCTGAACCTGCCGTTGAAGGAATCGATCGGTGCGCGCGCTGCGCGCCTGGTGCAGCCGGGCGACAACATCATCATCGATTCCGGCTCGACCACGATGACGCTGGCTCGCCACCTGCGCGCGCATCGCGACGTGACGGTGATGACCAATGGCCTGAACATCGCCTGGGAACTGGCCAATGCCGCAGGCATCACCGTGCTGCTGACCGGTGGCCTGCTGCGCCAGCAGTCGCTGTCGCTGCAGGGCAGCCAGGCCGAGGCCAGCCTCAACTCGTACAGCTTCGACACCCTGTTCCTTGGCGTGGATGGCCTGGACCTGCAGTTCGGCCTGACCACCCACGACGAGGCCGAAGCCCGCCTCAACCACCGCATGGTCGAGCGCGCGCGCCGCATCGTGGTGCTGACCGACGCCTCCAAGTTCGGCCGTGTCAGCCTGCACCGCATCGCCCGCCTCGACCAGATCCACGCCATCATCACCGACGCCGGCATCGACGAGGCAACCCGCGAAGGGCTGCAGCGGCTGGGTATCGAAGTGATCATTGCCGAGCCTCCCGCATGACCGACATCCGTTCCCTGCATGGCCGCATCCTCACCCCGCTGGGCTGGCGGCGTGGCCAGGTCCACTTCGATTCACACGTGCGCCAGCTGCAGGTGGATGACCACAGTGGTGCTGACGACCTGCAGCTGCCGGTGATCCTGCCCGGCTTCATCGACCTGCATGTGCACGGCGCGGCCGGGGTGGATCTGATGCAGGGCGGCGACGTGGCGCGCACCATCGCGCGCACCCATCTGCGCTTCGGTACCACCACGCTGCTGGCAACCACCATGACCGCCGGCCTGGATGAGATCGAGCACGCGCTGAAGGGCGTGGCTGCGACGATGGCGGCGCCCGATGCCGATGCCGCCAGCATCGTCGGCGTGCATCTGGAAGGACCGTTCATCAGCCCGCAGCGGCTCGGTGCACAGCCCAACCGTACGATCGAGGCGACGCTGGCGCTGGTGCAGCAACTGCACGCACTGGCGCCGATCCGGGTAATGACGCTGGCACCGGAAATCGGCGATCACACCGCACTGATTCCGGCGCTTTCGGCGATGGGCATCCGCGTGCAGCTCGGCCACAGCGCCGGCACCTACGAGGAAGGCGTAGCCGCGCTGCAGGCCGGCGCCTCCGGCTTCACCCATCTGTTCAATGGCATGACCGGTGTCGACCATTACCGACCCGGCATCGCCGCGGCGGCGCTGGCGCATGCACAGTACGCCGAGATCATTCCCGACCTGCAGCACATCCATCCCGGCGTGATCCGCCTGGCCGCGCGCGCGATCCCGCGCCTGTATGCGGTGACCGACGCGACGGCCGCCACCGGCATGCCCGACGGCGAGTACGCGCTGGGCGAGCAGCGCGTGCACAAGTGCGGCGGCTGCGTGCGCCTGGCGACCGGTTCACTGGCCGGCAGCGCGCTGACCATGGACCAGGCGCTGCGCAACCTGGTGCGCGTGGGCCTGGAGCTGGCCGATGCCTCGCAGCGCGTTTCCACCTTCCCGGCCGACTATCTGGGCCTGGGCGATCGCGGCCGCATCGCGCCCGACGCCCGTGCCGACCTGGTGGTGCTGGACGCCGAACTGCGCCTGCAGCAGGTGGTCATTGGTGGGCGCGTGATCGATCTGACCTGACGCAAGCGATGCGGCCCGGATGCCGCGCGGGCTCCCTGTAGAGCCGAGCCATGCTCGGCTCACCGCACGAAGCGCGGCATGGGGAACCTCGATATCGGAACGGAAAGCAGCCGAGCATGGCTCGGCTCTACAGAATGCACTCTGCGACGAACCGCCGCCTGGCCTGGCCCGGCGCTACCACAGGAACTGCCGATGACTGCAAGCACCGCTCCGCGCTGGCCCGTACGTTACCTGCTCTTCATCGGCGGCCTCGGTGGCCTGCTGTACGGCATCGACATCGGCATCATCGCCGGCGCCCTGCCCTATCTTGAAGCCACCGCCAGCCACGCCTGGCAGCTCAGCAGCCAGCAGCTTGGCTTCGTGGTGGCCGCGGTACTGCTGGGCAGCGTGCTGTCCTCGCTGTTCGCCGGCATGATCGCCGACCTGATCGGCCGCCGCGGCGCGATGCTGCTGGCCGGCCTGCTGTTCACCGCCTCGATTCCGATCATGGCGCTGGCCTCCGGTTACACGCCGCTGCTGCTGGGCCGCCTGCTGCAGGGCATCAGTGGCGGTTTGATCGGTGTAGTGATTCCGCTGTACCTGGCCGAAGTGCTCAGCCCCGAGCGACGCGGGCGCGGCGCCGCGATGTTCCAGCTGCTGCTGACCGTTGGCCTGGTGCTGGCAGCCCTGATCGGCCTGTACCACGCCCACGCCGTGGATGCCGCCGCCGAAACCGTGCGCTCGCTGCCGCTGGCACAGCAGGCGCAGGAGCTGTTCACGGTGAAGGACCACGCCTGGCGCACCATCTTCTGGACCTGCCTGGCGCCGGGCCTGCTGTTCTGCGCGGGCATCTTCTGGCTGTCCGAATCGCCACGCTGGCTGGTACGCCGGGGCCGCATTGATGAAGCCCGCCGCAGCCTGCAGCGCGTACTGCCCGCTGCCGATGTGGAGCCCACCCTTGCGCAGATCCAGGCGCCGGAATCGAGCAGCAGCCACAGCAAGCGCGATCCACTGCTCAGCCGCCGCTACGTGGTGCCGTTCCTGCTCGCCTGCGTCGTGCTGGCCTGCACCCAGGCCACCGGCATCAACTCGGTACTGGCCTACGCGGTGAACATCCTCAATCAGGCCGGCCTGTCCGGTTCAGTGGCCAACGGCGCCGACGTGGCGATCAAGCTGCTGAATGCGGTGATGACCGTGGTCGCGTTGCTGCTGGTCGACCGCAAGGGCCGCAAGTTCCTGCTGATGCTCGGCAGCGGTGGTATCTGCGTGGCCCTGCTGGCCGCGGCCACGCTGTTCTTCCAGGCCGAGCGCGGTCGCGCTGATGTGCAGCCGCAGTTGCAGGCGGCGGTCAACGGCGATGGCCTGCAGCTGGTGCTGGATGAAGCCCAGTGGCAGCGCCTCGGTGCTGGCATCGACAGCGAGGGCCGGCCGCTGCAGCTGACCGTGTCGTACGCCTACGGCGACTTCACCAATGTGCGCGCCGTGCGCAGCGACAACCTGATTGATCGCGAACTGCGTATCGACCGCACCGGCACCGTACAGCCGGACAGCGTGATCGGCGCATTCTTCCGCAAGTTGCATCTGAACCCGTTCGCCGACCCCGCCAGTGCCGCGCAGGCGCCGCTGCGCGTCGAACAGGCCCGCATCGGCCCGGTGCCGCCACCGGCACACGGCTGGGCCGTGGCCGCCTGCATCCTGGTGTTCGTCGCGTTCTTCGCGGTCGGCCCCGGCGTGTGCGTGTGGCTGGCACTGTCGGAGCTGATGCCGAACCGCATCCGTTCCAATGGCATGAGCATCGCGCTGCTGATCAACCAGTTCGTGTCGACCACCATCGCCGCCATCTTCCTGCCCACGGTGGGCCACTACGGCTACGCCAGCATGTTCGTGTTCTGGGCGGCGTGCACCTTCGTGTTCTTCTTGGTAGCCGCGTTCTGGCTGCCGGAGACCAAGGGCAAGTCGCTGGAGGAGATCGAGGCACGGTTCGCCCGGTAGCGGTCGACCTTGGTCGACCTCCGCGCGCAACGCGTTGGTGTTGGCGCGCCCGTCACTGACCGGTGATGTGCTTCGCCAACGCCTGCGCCTCGGCGATGCTCGGCAATCCGCTCAGCATCATCGATTCACCGAACGGGCCTTTCACCGTCGCCACCATCAGCACGCGGCCGTCCACGCTGAGCGCCGCGCGCTGGCCCACCAGTGCTTCCGTGCCATAGTGGATGCGCTGGTGCGCTTCGTGTCGAAAGCGGATCTGCAGGCCAGGTTGCTTGTCCTGATCCAGCACGTAGCGCACATCGGCAATGTCGGCGCTGCCGGCGATCGGCGGCTCGCGCAGGGCCAGGGTTTCGCCTTGCCATTGCGCCGGCTTGCCTTTGCCGGAGGCGTCCACCGCGCTCAGGCGCACATCCACGCCAGGGCGCGGCACGTGATCCTTCCCTGCCAAGCCACCGGGCGTGGCGCCCGGCATGCAGCCGGCCAGGGTCAAGGCCACGCCCAGCAACAGCGGAAGCGCAGCCCTCACTTCAGCTTCCGCAGCTTGAATGCCACCAGCACCTGCAGCAGGCCGTACAGCAGGCTGCCGATGCCGATCCACAGCGTAGTTACCGCCACGCCGGCATATGGATTCGCCGCAAACAGCAGGCCCAGCACCACGGCCAGCACGCCGCTGAGGATCAGCAACCATTCGCCCTGGATCTGCTTGCGCACGCGGATCGCGAACACGATGCGATAGATGCCGGCCACCAGCAGCCACGCCGCCAGGAACAGCACCAGCACGCTGGCGGTGGCCAGCGGATTGATCACCGCCAGGATGCCGAAGCCCAGCGAGGCGAGGGCGTACAGCGCCAGCCAGCCGCGCGACGCGCCGCTACCGCCACTGATCAGGGCGAACAGGCTGATGACGCCCTCGACGATGGCCATCACGCCGAGCGTCCAGGCCAATGCCATGGCCGCCGACAATGGCCAGCCGATGGCGACGATGCCGAAGCCAAGAGCGACCAGGCCATACAGCAGGAGGATCCACCAGCTACGGCCGATTGCCGACAACAGGGGAGACAAGGGGGAATTCATGGCCACTCCTTCGATCCGGAACCGGGTTCATCGTAGCCGTTCGAGATGAAGGGGGAGATGACGGTGATCGTTGGCGGGTTCGTCGTGGGCCGGCGCTGCCATGGACGAAATTGCTCCGATCTCATCAATAGACAACAGCTGTCGTTCTTCTTCGCGTCGCCCGGCGCCCCATTTCGCCAGCGACGGTGAGCCGGGTGGGGCTGATGCCACTGCCATTGATCCTGGCGCGGGATCGGTCAGCAGAACAAGGCTCATCACCTCATGACCTCAAACTGCGCTGACCTTAGTGAAATCTGCGCAATTGTTGCGCCGCCCCCATCGCAGAACTCAACCTCATAGGCTTCCTCTGGCTCGGAGAGTACGGCAACTACCACCCCGAGACTGCCACGATAAATTCCCACTGAAGGAATATCCTCCAACAAGCGTACACCTTCATTGATTCTAAAATTCATATATAAATTACTTCACAAATACTGCTGTCAGCTCTGGAGCATCTGATCCGAGCTTATAGATCCATCCACCTCTAACGACCCCGCCCCAAATGCAAGAATATGAGTAGATCTACACCGCCCCCAGAACAAGCCTATTAAAACGTTCAAGTTCCGAAGGACTTACATCCTGATACTCACAATTCAATCCCGAACCACAAACAAAGCCGATACGTTCACTATATGCGGCATATACCGAACCAGAGCTATCCACTGATGAGAACACATCCAAGGAGGGGCTACTCAGTTCCGATCCACACCAGGAAATGATTGCGCCCCCCTCAACAAACCATTCCAGTGATCGCCTAATGCATATCAACCACTCGTCCTCATCAGGCCAGGAATTTATCTTAACTTCGGCGGACAAATTGCTCATACCTTGCCCCTCCCACTCCCTGAATCTCACATCGACGCGACCACTCCATATGTCCTCAAACGAGGCCCTATTCTTGCCAAATTCGCCAATCGAACCACAACTCCAATACCCGTAGAAAATAGTTCCGCATACCTCCTCCTGATAAACAACACGACCAGACTGGTCTGGAATGGCCCAATATATTCCGAGGCTGCCTTTCGTTATCATAGTCCGAAATTCTTGATCTGCTGCGGGGATGGCTTGATCGCTGTAACAATATCTCCAGCCGCTATCATGCCGCGAGGCTCCTTCGCCACAAAGATAACAACGTCCTCTCCGTTAATTTTCCCATAAAAGCCTTTAACCGGCTGCCCGCCTTGAACCATTACGTGATCAAAAGTTTTTATTGGTTTTGTAAGAATAGCCCGCCCAATATCCTGAAATGCCTGCCGAGCGGCTTTTGACCCAGAATTCTCCGTAATTATTCCAGCTTCAATCAAATGCCTGGCAGAGTGATAGGGTCTTTGCATCCGTGCACCCATTGCGGCGATGCAGTCGAGCACCGCGCGCTGAAGGATGGGCATCCTTCAGCTGCCGTCATGCGATGTCAATCGCTCCCGTCGTCACGGCACCCGTGCGCACACCCATGCCCGCACGTCCCTGGCACCCGCCAGCCGCAACGTCTCGGCGATTTCCATCACGGTGCTGCCGGTGGTCATCACATCGTCAACCACGGTCAATCGGGGTGGCACCGGACCGCGTACATCGAACGCATCGAACAGGTTTTCCCTGCGTTGCTCGGCCGTTCGTTCGGACTGCGGTGCGGTATGCCGCCGCCGGTACAGCCCATGCCAGACCGGCAACGGCAGCAGCCGGCACAGCTCGGCGGCCTGGTTGTAGCCGCGTTGGCGCAGGCGGCGGCGGTGCAGGGGTACCGGCGCCAGTGGTGGGCATGACCAGGCGGGCGGGGCCCGCTGCATCAACTGCGCCAGCAGGCGGCCAGCCGCCAGGTCCTGATGGAACTTGTAGCGCACCAGCAGTTGGTCCACTGGCGGCAGGTACAACAGGCTGGCATGAGTGGCCGTCTGCGGTGGCGCTTCCTCGCGGCAGCTGCCGCAGACGATCAGGGCGGCGTCCGGCAGCGGCAGCGCGCAACGCAGGCAGGCGCGGCCGGCCCAGGGTAGTTCGGCGAGGCAGGCGCGGCATAGGTCAAGGCCATCATGGCCTGGGTCGTCACAGACCAGGCAGCGCAATGGCAGCAGCAGGCGAAGCACGGCCTGCAGGCTCCAGGCGGCGGGGGTAAAGGCAGGCATACGTTGCAGCGTGAGCACCTCGATGGCGCGATGCCATCGGCTGTGTTCCCAGTGGGCCGTAGGAACTTTCACCGCTCTACCGGATCACTTCATCTCGTGGGCGCCGGCGCGGCATCCACCCGCGTGCGGTACACCATGTACGGCGCCTGCCGCCGATCAACGCCGCCATTGAATCCGGCTTGGCGGTGCAGCTGGTTGGCGGTGAAGTACAGATAGCCGTCCGGCCCCATCGACAACGTATCCGGCCACAGGATGCGCGGGTCGTGAACCACGGTCGTCCATCGCCCCTGCGCGTCGCGGGCATGGATCGCGTTGTGCTCGTAGTCGCTGGCATACAACCGCCCGTTGGCGTCCATCTCCATGCCATCGGAGGCGCCCTTGTCGCCGTGGTCGACCACCGCGGCCGCCAGTTCCGCTTCACTCACCTTCGGATCGCGCAGCAGCGCGGTCGGCACGCTGTACAGATGACGGCTGGACAAGGGCGTGTAGAACAGCGTGGCGCCATCGGGCGACAGGGCGATGCCATCGGCGGCCACGGTGAACGGCTGCGTCGAACCATCCGCGTTGCGCAGCCGCATCTGCTGCCCCTCCACGATCGGCACGAAGGCGGGATCGGCCGAGGTTGATACGTGGCCGACCAGTCGCTTGGACGCGACGCCAGTAGCGAGGTCGATCACGATGATGCCGCCGATACCGCTCAGCGACGAGTCGGTCACGTAGGCCACGCCCTCGCGGCCGACCCGGAAGTCGAAGCGCACATCGTTGACGTAGGTGCGCGCGTCGATGACGTTGGCCGGGAACACCAGTGTCCTGGCCACGGTATTGGTAGCCAGATCGATCGCCACCAGCTTGGCGCCACCGGCCTGCGGTGCGGAGAATCCGGGCGCTGCAGTGTCCAACACCCACAGCCGGCCCTGGCCATCGGCCACCACGCTCTGCACGCTGATGAAGTGTGCAGCCGGGTCGGCTCCGTCCGCGCTGTTGATGCGCGCATCCGGATAGGGAACGGCGCGGCCGTCGCGCCATTCGGCCACGCTGTAGCTCACGTCATCGCCCCAGCGCGGGAAGTTGAGGAAGATGCGCCCGGTTTCAGATACCGCCACGCTGGTGGGCATGGCACCCTCGAGACGCGCCACCGGTTCGAGGGTACCGATGCTGCGCTCGCTGGGCAGCATGGGCGCGCCGGACATCGCCAGCGCGGGGGAACTGGTCAGAGCCAGGAGGGCAGCCGCCAGGCTGCGGATACGGCAGTTGATCATGGTGCTCTCGATGCGGGTCCGGGTGCAGCCCCGGTGTCGATGCATCTTCTGCGTCGCGCGTGGCATCGGGTAGACGGTGCAGCGCGGAATCAGCTTCACTGCCGGAGTGAAAATGGAGGGCTGATTGATCGCATTGATTGAAGCAATGATCGTTGTCTATCCGTTGCGTGCCTGCCTTGCGGCAAACCCGCTCAAGACATCTCAACGGCTGCCAACGCGGTTTCGAACCTGTGCTGGCCCTCTTCACCCCACCAGGGAACGGTCATCACGCCCCCCTGCCGCTGCAACTGGTGCAGAAGGAGCAGGAAGGCCTGGACCTCCCGCTGGCCCCATGACGCTCCCATGTGGTAATCGAGCGTCAACCCATGGCGCATGACGAGAACACCCAGTTCTGGCAGAAGAACGCCGCCACAGGCAATGTCTGCAAGACCGACATGGAAGGGTTCCACTTCGTCCTGGATAACGCTTCGCGCGTCGCCCGGTCCCATGAACGGCTGACCACGATCTTCTGCACGGTGCCAGAGTTGCACGCTTCCAGAACCCGCGGCGCGGGCACCGCAGGCAAACAGATAGGCGAACGCATCGGCCGTTCCGGCGGCCTCACGGTACGCGAGCTCCACTTCCGGAAGCGAGCCATCATCGGTGACGAAGTAGCACCGTAACGTCGCCAACAGCTCCTGTGGGATGAACATTGCGACTCCAGGCTGCATTGCTCCTAATCATCTCCATTTTCACGGGTGCGGGAGGTTCGCACGGCAGGCGCCTTGACAGCCACATCTCCAGCCGTTTTCGGCACCATCAACAGCTCCGCCAACCCACGGTAGATCGGCACGCGGCACACCAGCCCGGACACGCCGCGCGCGATCAGCACCGTGGCCAGGATCGGCAGGAGCAGATCACCACTGTCGGTCAGCTCCAGCGAGATCACCGCCGAGGTCAGCGGGGCCTGGGTGACGCCGGTCAGGTAGGCACACATGCCCAGCAGCACGAACGCACGCGGATCCACGCCCGGCATCAACATCGCCAGGTTATGCCCAAGACCGGCACCGACCGCCAGCGCCGGCGAGAACAGGCCGCCGGGGATGCCCGCCACGTAGGACGCCAGATTCGCCAGCAGCTTCACCAGACCGAACTCGTGGCCCACCATCGCCTGCCCCTGCACCAGGCTGCGCGCCTGTTCGTAGCCGGTGCCGAATGCGCCTTCTCCGAACGCCAGGGCCAGCAGCACCACCACCAGCCCGCAGCCTGCGGCCAGCAACACGGGATGCCGCTGCCGCAGTTGCCCGAGCCAACGGGGGCGGCCCGCCGCACTGGCCAACACCGCGCGCGCGAACAATCCGCCCAGCAATCCGGCCACTGCGCCGCACAGCAGGATCGCCAGCCAGCCCTGGCCGAGCGGCAGGCGCGCACTCACATGGCCGAAGTAGGTGTAGTTGCCGAGCAGGCCCAGCGAGACCACGCCACCGACGATCACTGCGGTCAGCAGGGTGCCGGAGAAGCGATGCTCGAAGCGGCCGCTGAGCTCCTCGATGGCGAAGACGATGCCGGCCAGCGGTGTGTTGAACGCCGCCGCGATGCCGGCCGCGCCCCCGGCCAGCAGGAAGTGCGAGAGTTCGCGCGGGTCCTTGAAGCCGAACCAGCGGCCGAACAGGTACATCAGGCTCGCGCCCACATGCACGGTCGGGCCCTCGCGACCAACGGACGCGCCACCGAGCAGGGACAGCGAGGTCAGCAGCAGCTTGCCCGCCGAGACCGCGGGCGACAGGTTGGTCTTGCGGAAGGACTCGTCCGGCCTGTCCAGTGCGGCAATGACCTGCGGAATGCCACTGCCGCGGGTGGGTTTGAGCGCACCCGCGGTCAGCCAGGCCAGCAACGCGAAGATGCCGGGCGTGAGCAGCAGGGCCCACCACGGCGAGTGCGCGGTGATGCGCTGGAACAGATGGAAGGCCGCGTCGCTGGCCTTGGCAAACAGGATGGCCACCAGCGCTACGGCCACAGCACCGCCCCAGAGCGCGGCACGGCGGCGCCAGGCCTCACTGAGAACCAGCGCGGTGATGCGGCCGCGGAGGCGATTGAGATCGGTCATGCAGGACAGTCTGGATGCGGCGGGTGCGAGCGGACAGCGGCTACTGTGGCTGAAGGCCTTGCAGGATGCGGTGAAATGCCCCGATACGGGTCGTCCCGACTGCCTGCCCCGTGCGTACATCGCTGGACGCGCAGGCGCTCCCGCCACCGGCGCTTTTTCACCCCGCGCTTCCAGTACACCGCGCGCAACCCGTTCGCGCACACGCTGGGCGTAGAAGACATCGGCAATGCCGGGGTGGCGCTGCGGGTCCAGCGACATCGCGTTCCCCACGATGCAGGCGATGTTCGGAACTGTCCATCGCAGTGGAAACGCAGTTGCGCATCGATCCGGGCGATGCCTCCATCGGTCAGCGCGGCGGTGCTTTGCCGCTACTGGTCGGTGAGAGGGACATCGCTGTCAGGACCTTCGTCCGTATCACGCAGGCAACCGTTTATCGCCAACAAGCGAACCAAGACATAGTGACCGAATGCTTCAAGTTCCTCCTTCGGCAGCATCGCCGGATCGAGCTCCCCCGCCGCGTAGTCCTTGAAGGTCACGAAGGTGTGATTCTTCCACTGCCCCGGCGCATCGGCCTGACGCAGATCATCCAGCACCACGCGCAGGCCGCCGTCAGGAAGTGCGGCCAGGCTGCACAGCACCGCGTCGCGGCGGATCGGATAGGTCTGGTAGCTGTTCATGGCATGTACTCGCGCGTCCGTATGCAGCAATGAACTTACACCGTAGCGCCCATTCATGGCGGCCGCTCAATGTAAACTTTTCTATATAGAATTTGGTTGACAGCACTCACCCACCCCCCCACACTGCCGCCCTCGCTCCACTCGTACCCAAGGTCCGCCATGGCTGCTGCCATCCGCCACGACTGGCAACACGACGAACTGCAGGCCCTGTTCGACCTGCCGTTGCCCGAGCTGCTGTTCCGCGCCGCGGCGGTCCACCGTGAGCACTTCGACCCGGCGCAGGTGCAGGTCTCCACGCTGCTGTCGGTGAAGACCGGAGGCTGCCCGGAAGACTGCGCGTACTGCCCTCAGGCGCAGCGCTACAGCACCGGGGTGAACGCTCAGAAGCTGATGGACACCGATGCGGTGCTGGCCAAGGCCCGCCAGGCCAAGGCCGCCGGTGCGTCGCGTTTCTGCATGGGTGCCGCGTGGCGATCACCGAAGGACCGCGACATCCCGAAGGTAGCGGCGATGATCGCCGGGGTGAAGGCGCTGGGCCTGGAGACCTGCGCCACGCTGGGCATGCTCAGTGGCGAACAGGCACGCGCGCTGAAGGACGCCGGCCTGGACTACTACAACCACAACCTCGACACCGCACCGGACTACTACGATTCGATCATCCACACGCGCCAGTACCAGGACCGCCTGGACACGCTGGAGCACGTGCGCGAGGCCGGCCTGAAGACCTGCTGCGGCGGCATTGTCGGCATGGGCGAGACGCGCGCGCAGCGCGTTGGCCTGCTGCTGGCGCTGGCCACGCTGCCGGCGCATCCCGATTCGGTGCCGATCAACAGGCTGGTGCAGGTGGCGGGCACCCCGCTGCATGGCAGCGCGGAGCTGGACCCGTTCGAATTCGTGCGCATGATCGCGGTGGCACGCATCGCCATGCCGCGCTCGATGGTGCGGCTGTCGGCCGGGCGCGAAGCCATGAGTGACGAACTGCAGGCGCTGTGCTTCCTGGCCGGTGCCAATTCGATCTTCTACGGCGACAAGCTGCTGACCACCGGCAACCCGGAGAGTGAGCGCGACCTGGCCCTGTTCGCCCGGCTGGGACTGCAACCGATGGCGGTGCAGGTGGATGCCGAGGGCCACGATCACGGCGGTACAGTGCACGCCGACATCAGCGCCGATGCGCCCGGCTGCGGCTGCGCTCACGCGGCCTGAGACGGGGTACAAGCAGGCGTCGCGGCAACGCGCTACCCTAGCCGCCCCGTCGCCGCATTCAGCCGCCATGGCCCGCCCCGACCTGACCGCCCGCCTCCACGCCCAGCGCGCCCTGCGCGATGCCCAAGGCCGTCGCCGCACGCGGCGCACGGTCAACCGTCGTGATGGCGTCCGCCTGGAAGTGGACGGCCAGTGGCTGACCGGCTTCTGCAGCAATGATTATCTGGGCCTGGCCCAGCAGTTCAGCGTGGTCAACGCGCTGCAGGATGCCGCCGCACGCGAAGGCACCGGCGCCGGTGCATCGCATCTGGTCTGCGGCCACCACGCCCTGCATGACGCGCTGGAGCGCGAAGTGGCGGAGTGGCTGGGCTACCCGCGCGCGCTGCTGTTCGGTAGTGGCTTCGCCGCCAACCTGGCCGTGCAGCAGGCACTGCTGAGCGAAGAGAGTGATGTCTGCGTGCAGGACAAGCTCAACCACGCCAGCCTCTTGGATGCGACGCGGCTGGCCGGTGCGCGCCTGCGCCGTTATCCGCACCTTGATGCCGAAGGCGCGATGCGCCAGCTCAAGCACGCGCCCGACGGCGCGGCGATGCTGGCCACCGATGGTGTCTTCAGCATGGATGGCGACATCGCACCGCTGCGTGCATTGTCGCTTGTGGCACGCCTGCAGCAGGCGCTGTTCTATGTGGACGATGCGCACGGCGTAGGCGTGGTCGGTGACGGCCGTGGTGCCGTGGCCGCCGCCGGGCTGGGCGTGGACGATGTGCCGCTTCAGCTGGTCACGCTGGGCAAGGCACTGGGCGGTTCCGGCGCGCTGGTGCTGGGCCGCGACGATCTGGTCGAGCACCTGGCTGAAACCGCACGCCCCTACATCTACACCACGGCGATGCCGCCACCGCTGGCCGCCGCTGCACTGGAAGCGGTGCGCCTGGCACGCCGTGACAACTGGCGCCGCTCGAAACTGACCGACCTGATCGCGCTGTTCCGCAGCGAGGCACGCCGCCATGGCCTGGACCTGATGGCTTCGGAAACGCCGATCCAACCGCTGCTGTGTGGTGACGATCACCACGCCGTGGCGATGTCCAAGGCACTGGAGCAGGCTGGTTGGCTGGTCGGCGCGATCCGTCCGCCCACGGTGCCCGAAGGCAAGGCGCGCCTGCGTGTGACCCTGTCCGCCCTGCACACGCCGGAACAGGTGCGTGGCCTGGTGGACGCGATCGCCAGCGCGCGCGATCGCGTGGATCTGGCGGTGCGTGACGCCGCGCCACCGCCATTGCCTGTCTTTGCCTGAGCCTGCTGTCGTTTTCCCATGCATATCGACGTCACCGGCCAGGGGCCGGACCTGGTACTGATCCATGGCTGGGCCCTGCAGGGCGGTGTGTTCGCACCCTTGGTGCAGCGCCTGGCCGACCGGTTCACCCTGCATCTGGTTGATCTGCCGGGCCATGGCCACAGCCGCGAAGACACCACGCCGTTGCGCCTGCCGTTCGTGGTGAACGCCATTGCCGCGGCCACGCCGCCGGCGGTGTGGTGCGGCTGGTCACTGGGCGGCCTGTTCGCACTGCACGCCGCCGCAACGCTTCCGAAAGTGCGCGGGCTGGCGATGATCGCGGCCACGCCGCGCTTCGTGCGCGGCCACGACTGGCCGCATGCGGTGGAGCCGGCGGTCTTCGAGCAGTTCGGGCGCGAGCTGGCGACCGATTTCGGTGGCACCCTGGAACGCTTCCTGGCGCTGGATGTGATGGGCTCGGCGCACGCCCGCGAGGAGCTGCGCACGCTGCGCCAACGCCTGGTTGAGCGCGGCGCGCCCACCGAACGGGCCCTGCTGGAAGGCCTGCGCCTGCTGGAAAGCACCGACCTGCGCGGCGCATTGCCAACACTGGGCAAACCCAGCCTGTGGATCGCCGGCCAGCGCGACCGGCTGGTGTCTCCGGCGGCGATGCAGGCCGCTGCGGCATTGGCCCCGGGTGCGCAGGCGCTGACCATCGCCCATGGCGGCCACGCGCCCTTCCTCGGCCATGCCGACGAGGTGGCCAGCGCCCTGCAACACTTCGTTGCCGGCCTGTCACCGGCCGATGGCGGACAATGAGCGCCTTCCTCATTCCACGGGATTGACGCATGGATCTGGGTATCAACGGCCGCTGGGCACTGGTCTGCGGCGCAAGCAAGGGCTTGGGCCTGGGCTGCGCGCGTGCGCTGGTGCGCGAGGGCGTCAACGTGGTGATCGTGGCCCGTGGCGAGGCTGCACTGCAGGTTGCCGC